>NZ_JBHVTL010000037.1:9877-86162 GCF_042884635.1 Kitasatospora sp. NPDC058115 | reverse complement strand
GGCCCGGACCCGCCGGCCGCCGCGCCCGCCGCCGCCGCGGGACGGCCGCGCCGCCGACGGCCACGGCGGCGCGCCCTCCCGGGAGCAGGCCCGTCCGTGCCGGGGCCGGGCGGGAGGGGCGGGACGGGCGCCGGGGGCGGATCCGACGACGGCCCGGCCTCCGGTTCCCCGCCCCCCGCCGGCCCCTCGGCCGCCGCCCGTTCCCGCTCCTGCGGCTCGGTGCGGCGGCGGCGCTCCGCCTCCACGGTCGCCAGCAGGGTGTCCGGGGCGAAGCCGCCGTTCAGCGACTCGTACAGCAGCTGCGCGAGCAGGTAGGAGGGGTGCCGGCGGAGCGTGTGGCCGAGCACCACCCGCGCGGTCGCGGTGTCCCCCGCGACCCACGAGACCCAGGCCAGCAGGGTGAGCGGCGGCGCGGCGCAGCTCTCGTAGGGCGGCACGCACCGGGTCACCAGGAACCGCCAGAGCCGTTGGGCGGGCGCCAGCTCGGCCGGTCTGGCGTACTCGGCCGCGCGGTCCCGGACGGTCCGGTCCTGGAGCGCCAGCAGCAGCCGCGCCGTCCGGTCCTCGTCGAGCACGCTCGCCCCGGCCATGAACTCGGCCACGACCGCGTCGAGCAGCGCGGTGTGCTCCCGCCGGTCGGACGACGGCCGCCGCCCCGGCGACGGCCCGGCTCCCGCCCGGGCGAAGGCCCCCCGCAGGGCGGCCGCTCCCGGCGGGCCGACCGGGGCCAGCCCGGCGAGGATCTCCTTGCGGCTGCCGCGCGGCGCCAGGCCCGCGACGGTCGCCGCCACCGCGACCGGCCCGGGCCCGGGCGTGCGGCGGATCGGGTGCCCCGACGGATCGCAGCAGCCCTCCCGCGTGCAGAGGTAGGACCACCAGCGGCCCTCCGAGACGCACAGCGACTCCTTGACCGGCACGTCCCGCCTCTCGAAGGCCTGCCGCAACCGCTCCGCGAGCGGCCGCAGCCGCTCGGACACCGGCGGGCCGTGCCTCCCGCCCGGCGGCCCGGCAGGATCCTGGCAGAGGTAGAGGAGGACCTGGACCGGTCGCCGGTCCTGCCGCTCGGAGAGCCGGACGAGGAGCGCAGCCGTCTCCTCGGCGGCGGCCGGCCACTCCTCGGCCGACTCGGGGATGTCCAGCCGGATCACCCCGCCCTGGTGCAGGCCGGGCGGCTGGAGGCCGACCGCGACGATGCTGTCGTCGGGGAAGAAGCCGAGCAGGTAGGGCAGCACCTCGGCCATGTCGGCCGGGCCCCGCATGGTGATCGGACGGCCGTCGGGGCCGTCGCCGAAGGAGAGCGCGATGGGTTCGTCGGTCATGGCCGGAAGGCTGCCGCAATTCTCCGCAGCCCCCGGAAAATTCTTCCAGATCTGTGGACAAACCCGGCCTGTGAATAACTCCTCCCCCGAACGGCGTATCGCCGAGCCACTCGTCCGGGGGAAAACGGGCCGCCGTTCAGCAGAAGAACGGATGAAACACCTCTCCGCTGCACCCGCTTCCCGCCCACCGCCGTTCGCCCCTTGTCGGTTCCTCGGGGTTACATGGGGGCCATGCAGCAGTCGAAGACCCCCACCACCACCGCCACCGCCGCCGACCGCGCCGAGGTCCGGGCCCGGGCCGAGGCCGTCCTGCGCGAGCTGGCCGGCCCGGGCGCCACCCTCCGCGAGGACCAGTGGACGGCCATCGAAGCCCTGGTCGTCGACCACCGCCGGGCCCTGGTGGTGCAGCGCACCGGCTGGGGCAAGTCCGCCGTCTACTTCATCGCCACCGCCCTGCTGCGGGCGCGCGGCGCCGGTCCGACGGTGATCGTCTCGCCGCTGCTCGCCCTGATGCGCAACCAGGTCGACTCGGCGGCCCGGGCCGGCATCCACGCCCGCACCATCAACTCCGCCAACACCGACGAGTGGGACGCCGTCCAGGCCGAGGTCGCCGCCGGATCGGTGGACGTCCTGCTGGTCAGCCCCGAGCGGCTGAACAACCCGGACTTCCGGGACCACGTGCTGCCCAAGCTCGCCGCCTCCACCGGCCTGCTGGTGGTCGACGAGGCCCACTGCATCTCCGACTGGGGCCACGACTTCCGCCCCGACTACCGGCGGCTGCGCACCATGCTCGCCGAGCTCCAGCCGGGCGTCCCGGTGCTGGCCACCACCGCCACGGCCAACTCCCGGGTCACCGCCGACGTCGCCGAGCAGCTCGGCACCGGTGCCGGCGACGAGCACGCGCTGGTGCTGCGCGGCCCGCTCGACCGCGAGAGCCTCACCCTCGGCGTGCTGAGCCTGCCCGACCCGGCCCACCGGCTGGCCTGGCTCGCCGACCACCTCGACCGGCTGCCCGGCTCCGGCATCGTCTACACCCTCACGGTCGCCGCCGCCGACGAGGTGACGGCCTTCCTGCGCGAGCGCGGCTTCACGGTGGCCTCCTACTCCGGCCGCACCGAGGACGCCGAGCGCCGCACCGCCGAGGCCGACCTGCTGGCCAACCGGGTCAAGGCGCTGGTCGCCACCTCCGCCCTCGGCATGGGCTTCGACAAGCCGGACCTCGGCTTCGTGGTCCACCTCGGCTCCCCCAGCTCCCCGATCGCCTACTACCAGCAGGTCGGCCGGGCCGGGCGCGGGGTCGACCGGGCCGAGGTGCTGCTGCTGCCCGGCCGCGAGGACGAGGCGATCTGGCGCTACTTCGCCTCGCTCGCCTTCCCGCCCGAGGAGCAGGTCCGCCGGACCATCGACGCGCTCGCCGAGGCCGGCCGGCCGCTCTCCACCGCCGCGCTGGAGCCCCGGGTGGACCTGCGCCGCACCCGGCTGGAGACCATGCTCAAGGTCCTCGACGTGGACGGCGCCGTCCGGCGGGTCAAGGGCGGCTGGACGGCCACCGGCCGGAGCTGGGAGTACGACGCCGCCCGCTACGCCAAGGTGGCCGCCTCCCGGGAGGCGGAGCAGCGGGCGATGCGCGAGTACGCGACGGCCACCGGCTGCCGGATGGAGTTCCTGCGCCGCCAGCTGGACGACGAGCAGGCGGCGCCCTGCGGCCGGTGCGACAACTGCGCCGGGCCGCTGCACGGCCCCGAGGTCTCGGAGCAGGCCCTGGAGGCCGCCCGCGCCGCGCTCGGCCGGCCGGGCGTCGGCGTCGAGCCGCGCCGGCTCTGGCCCACCGGCATGGACGCGCTGGGGATCCCGCTCAAGGGCCGCATCCCGGCGGGCGAGCAGGCCGAGACGGGCCGGGCGCTCGGCCGGCTCTCGGACATCGGCTGGGGCACCCGCCTGCGCTCGCTGCTCGCCGACCAGGCCCCGGACAGCCCGGTCCCCGGCGAGGTGGTGGACGCCCTGGTCACCGTGCTGGCCGACTGGGCGCGCGGGCCCGGCGGGTGGGCCGGCCCGGCGACGGCCGACGGCACCCGGCTGGAGCGCCCGGTCGGCGTGGTCACGATGGCCTCCTCCACCAGGCCGCAGCTGGTCGGCAGTCTCGGCGCCAGGATCGCCGAGATCGGACGGCTGCCGCTGCTCGGGCGGATCGAGTACGCGACCGGGCAGCCGCCGCACGGGTCGCGCAGCAACAGTGCCCAGCGGCTGAACTCGGTGGCGGGCGCGCTGGTCCTGCCGCCGGAGACGGCCTCGGCGGTGGCGGCCGCGGCCGGGCCGGTGCTGCTGGTGGACGACATGGTGGACTCCGGGTGGACGGTCACCGTGGCGGCCCGGCTGCTGCGCCGCGCCGGGGCGGGCGCGGTGCTGCCGCTGGTGCTGGGCCTCCAGGGCTGACCACACCCGATCGGAGCAGTGCCGGGGACCGGGAAGAACGTCGTGGGAAAGGAGGAACGGAGTTGTCCGGGAGGCTTGCCAGCGCCCTCCGGCCCGGCCGGATCACGATCCGGCGATGTCAGGGCCGGTTCCGGGCGACCGTGGAACATATCCGCCGGAACCTGGGCTTTCGGGCGGCGTTCATCATTTCATCATTGCCGCTCCGCCCCATCTGCCCTGAGAATTGGACCGTACCCGGAGCCCGGTCCGCTGGACCATGTCTCTGGCGTACGCGGACACCCGCGCACTCGTGGGTCGGGAAGGAGGGTCGTGATCAGCGGAGACGACCGAGGTCTGTATCCCCCCGACCGGAGTCCGGCCCCCAGACGGGTGCTCGACCTGGAGACCTGGACGGCCTCGGGCATCCCGCTGCTCCGCGATCCCCGCGACTTCGTCCTGGAACTCCACCGGCGCCACCTGCCGCAGCCCGGCACGGTGGTGGTCTCCGTCCTGGACGCGCTGCACCGGGTGACCGCCTCGGCCTCGTTCGCCCCGTGGCCGCACGACACGGACGGCTGGCAGCACCGCAACGCGATCCTCACCCACCTGCGTCAGGTCACCCCGCACGACCTGCGGCTGCCCGCGCCGAGGCGCACGACCGTCCTGCTGCGCTGCCGCGAGGGCTCGGCCGGCTGGACGGAGCAGGACGGTGCCTGGATGTGGGGCCTGCGGGACGCGGCCGGACTGCACGGGCTGCGCTGCGGGGCGTACGTCGCGCTGACCCCGGCCGGCTGGCAGATCCTCGGCGACGGACGGAGCGGGCGCAATCCGCACGCGGGTTCGTGGGCGCAGGGACCGGTCCACACCGTGACCGAGCTGCCGCCGCGCACCGCGCGGGACACCCCGCGCACCCAGCGGCCGCAGCGCGGCGAACGGCCCTCGCACTCCCGCCAGCCCGAGCGCCCCTGGGGGCCCGCCCGGGTCACGGCGGTCGAACCGGCCCGGCGCACCGGCACCCGCTGACCACCCGTCCACCCGCCCGCGGTCCGTGACGGCCGCCGGGGGCGGCGCCGTGCCCGCGCCGCGCCACCGGACCCACCCGGCCGGGCCGCCGCCCCGCCGCCCGTACCCGGCGGGCGAGGGGCTGGAGGAACACCGCGTCCCGGCACCCGCGGGGGTACCGGGACACGGACTGCGCGGAACTCACCCGGCGGTCCCGGGCCACGGGTCTCAGGCGGGCAGCCTGCGCGGAGCCGGAGTGCCGGTGGCGCCGAGCGGCAGACCGGCGGCGGCCGGATCGGCGCCGCCGCAGACCACCAGCAGCGCCTCGGCGTGCTGCAGCGCCTTGGCGTACACCGCCGCGGCACGGTCGGCCGGGCCGCCGTTGACCACCAGCACGACCACCGGTCGGCGGACCGGGCGGGTCAGCCCGGCGTCGGCGTAGAACACGTCGCCGCCCTCGGCGAGCTGCGCCCAGTAGCGCTCCTCGCCGAAGGAGAGCTCGTGCTGCTGCCAGGGGTGCGCCGCGCCGGCCGTCAGCACCAGGACGGCGCCGGGGTCGCGGCCGGACTCCAGCAATTGGTCGACGGTCTCGTCCGCGCGGTCCAGCGCCTCCGCCTCGGCGGCGGGGACGTGCCGGACCTCGACCTGCGCCGGGCGGGGCGCGGGTCGCGGAGGGCTGGGCTTGGGGATCGGGTTCGGGCGCGGCGAAGGCCCCGGTCGGTCCGCCCGCGCGGCCGTCGGACGCGGCGGTGCCGGCCGCGGCGGCGCCGGGCGGGGGCCCGGAACCGCAGCGGGCGCGACGCCGGCGGCCGGCGGTACGGCGGTGGTCGCGCCGCCGGTGGCTGGCGCGTTGAGGGCTTGTGCGTCCGACTCGCGGGGGCTGGGAACGCCGGGGCCCGGGAGGCTCTCGCTGATCTCCGGCTCCTCGGGGAAGACAGGCATACCCGGATATCTATCAAATGCCGGTCGGACGCGCACGGGCGCCCCACCCCTTGGGCACTCCGAGCACCACGCCCCGCCCCGGAAGTTTCCCGACGTACCGTCAGAAACCGAGCGAGAGCTGTTCTCCGGCGGGCTCCGCGAAGCCCGCGCCGCCGGGGCCGGGAACCGTCCGGACCCGCTTCAGGTGGCGCCACCGGGGCAGCCCGTCGAGATAGGACCAGGAGAGGCGGTGGTGCTCGGTCGGCCCGAGTTCCTCCAGCGCGGCCCGGTGCACCGGGGACGGGTAGCCGGCGTTGTCGGCGAAGCCGAACTCGGGGTGCGACTCGCCGAGGTCGGCCATCAGGCCGTCCCGGTGGACCTTGGCGAGCACCGAGGCGGCGGACACGCAGATGCACGACTGGTCGCCCTTGATCACCGTGCGCACCCGCCAGGGGCCGCCGAGGTAGTCGTGCTTGCCGTCGAGGATCACCGCGTCGGGCTCCACCGGCAGTGCCTCCAGCGCGCGCACGGCGGCCAGCCGCAGTGCGGCGGTCATCCCGAGCTCGTCGCACTCCAGCGCCGAGGCGTGGCCGAGCGCGTACGCGGTGACCCAGTCGGCGAGCACGGGCGCGAGCGCCCGGCGGCGGAGTTCGGTGAGCAGCTTGGAGTCGGTCAGCCCCTCCGGGGCCCGGCGCAGTCCGGTGACGGCCGCGCCCACGGTGACCGGACCGGCCCAGGCGCCGCGCCCGACCTCGTCGAGGCCGACGACGATCTTGGCGCCGGCGCGGCGCAGCGAGCGCTCGACGGAGTGCGTCGGCGGGACGATGGGCATGAGGGGTCCGTTCAGCTGGTCGGACTCCAGCCTATGCCACCCGGCCACGCCCCCGACCCGGGCCGGTTCCGGCGCGGACCGCCGGATCGGGACCGGATCAGGGCCTGATCAGCGGGACCAGCACCTCGTCGACCAGCTGGTCGACGAACTCGGGGCCGATCCGACGGTCGCAGACCTTCAGCCGGTACAGCAGCATCGCCGGGACGACGTCGGCGACCACCGGGCTGGCCGCGCCGGGCCGGACGTCGCCGCGCTCGGCGCCGCGGCGCAGGATGTCCAGGATCACGTCCTTGGTCGGCTCCAGCATCCGCCGGCCGATGAAGTCCTTGAACAGCTCCGCCTGGTCGTGGTCCAGCTCGGCCATCACCGCGCCCATCGCACCGCCCGCCCGGGAGCTCGCGACGGAGACGAAACTCTCGACGAGGTAGTGCAGTTCCGCGCGGGCGGACCCGAGCGCCGGGGTGTCGGCGGGGCGTGGCAGAGTGGAGTCCAGGGCGTCGATGACCAGGTCCACCTTGGACGCCCACCGCCGGTACAGCGCGGCCTTCCCGGTCCGCGCGGCGCCGGCGACCCCCTCCATCGTCAGCCGCGCGAATCCGCCGGAGGTGAGCTGATCGAGCGTCGCTTCGAAGATCGCCGCCTCCAGCTCCCTCCCCCGCCGCCGCGCCGGCCGGGCCAGCGCCTCGGCGACGACCTGGACGGGACACGACGTCCGCGCGGCCTCGGGCGCCCGTCGCGCCGCCCGGCCCGCCGGGGGGCCCGCCGAGCCGTCCACCGCCTGGCGCCGCATCAACTGATCCATCGTCACCAACCCTAAGGAACGCTTGCGTTCATAATCTCGCCAACGCTATCGTCCACAGTAGTGAACGCTTCCGTTCCTTCATAGCCCGCGGGACGCCGTCGGGCCACGCCGGACCCCAAGGTCCGCAGCATACGAAGCAGTAGCCAGCAGGGGGCATCAACTTGGCTATCTCCGACACGCTCAGCAAGAACGCTCCACCACGGGGCGGCCGCGGCCCGCGCAAGGGCATCACCCTGACCGTCATCGCGGCCTCGCAGCTGATGGTGGTGCTCGACGCCACCATCGTGAACATCGCCCTGCCGCAGATCAGGGACGCGCTGGAGTTCTCCACCACCAACCTGTCGTGGGTGATCAACGCCTACACGCTAACCTTCGGCGGCCTGCTGCTGCTCGGCGGACGCGCGGGCGACATCCTCGGCCGGCGCCGGGTCTTCATCGCCGGCACGCTGCTGTTCGGCCTGGCCTCGCTGCTCGGGGGCTTCGCGCAGGACGGCGGCATGCTGCTGGCCGCCCGCGCGCTCCAGGGCATCGGCGGCGCGATCTGCTCGCCGACGGCCTTCGCCCTGATCGCCACCAACTTCGACGAAGGACCCGAACGCAACCGGGCCTTCGGCGTGTTCTCCGCGGTGGCCGGTTCGGGCGCCGCGATCGGCCTGCTGGCCGGCGGTGTGCTCACCGAGTACCTCGACTGGCGCTGGGTGTTCTTCGTCAACGTGCCGATCGCCGTCCTCATCGCGTTCGCCGCGCCGCGCCACATCGCGGAGTCGGAGCGCCACCCCGGCCGCTTCGACCTGCCCGGCGCGCTCACCTCGACGCTCGGCCTGGTCGGCCTGGTCTACGGCTTCATCCGCGCCGCGTCGGACGGCTGGTCGGACGCCCTGACGCTCGGCTCCTTCGCCGCCGGCGTGGTCCTGCTGGTCGCGTTCGTGGTCATCGAGACCCGCACCGCCCAGCCGATCACCCCGCTGAAGCTGTTCGCCGACCGCAACCGCACCGGCGGCCTGGTGATGATGCTCTGCGTGGCCGCCGCCATGTTCGGCATCTTCTTCTACATCACGCTCTTCGTGCAGGGCCCGCTGGACTACAGCCCGCTCAAGGCCGGCTTCGCGTTCATGCCGATCAGCGCGTCCATCATCGTGGCCGCCCAGATCGCCTCCAACCTTCAGGCCAAGTACGGCCCGAAGCCGTTCATGGCGGGCGGCGCGCTGCTCGTCACCGTCGGGCTCTCCTGGCTGACCTTCCTGGACGCGGACAGCGGCTACGTGGACGGCATCCTCGGCCCCACGGTGATCTTCGGCTTCGGCATGGGCCTGATCTTCGTCCCGGTGATGCTGCTCGCCGTCTCCGGCGTCTCCGGCCAGGAGACCGGTGCCGCCTCCGGCCTGCTGAACTCCATGCAGCAGATCGGCGGTTCGCTCGGCCTGTCGATCCTGACCACGGTGTTCGCGCACTACGCGACCAGCGAGGGCAAGGTCCAGCTCCCGGGCTTCATGGCCACCGCCACGCCGGAACAGAAGGCCTGGCTGCTGGAGAAGCAGGAGTTCCCGAAGGGCACCACCGCGGCCAACGAGGTGCTCGCCCAGGGCATTTCGCACGGCTTCGTCGTGAGCGCGCTGCTGGCGGGAATCGCCTTCGTGGTCGCCGCCGTCGTGGTCAAGGCCAAGGCCTCGGACCTGCCGTCGGACACCTCCGGTGTCGCGATGCACTGACCGGCCGCCCGCCCGGGGGAGGCGGACCGGACAGGGCCAGGGGCCGGACGGGAGCAGCACGCTCCCGTCCGGCCCCTCGCCGCTCCCCCCGCCCCCGGTCGCCGCCCCGCCATCCCGTCCTCGGCGGCCGGGCCGCCCGGCGAAGGATCAGCCGCCGAAGCTGAAAGCGTGGCGCAGCCCCACCCGCTCGCAGGCGTACTCCCGGCCCTCCATCCGGTCGACCGGCGGGCGCGCGGCGAGGATGTCCCGGGCCCGCGACTCGGCCAGGCTGGCGGCGTACCAGGGGGTGGGCCCGTCGTGCTCCAGGTCGGAGGCGAGGACGCTCAGCGCGCAGGTCCGGTAGTCCCCGGGCAGCCGGTCCAGGGCCGGGACGGCGTCCGCCGAGAGGCTGCGGACGTTGCGCAGGTCGATGTGCCCGGTCCGCTCGAAGCGGGCCACGTTCTGCTCGGCGACCAGGGCGTCCGGCCCGGCCAGCCCGTACACCGCGGCGGCCAGCGCGGCACTGAGCACCACCGCGCGCGGCAGCCAGCCGGCCGACGGGGTCAGGCCCGAGGCGATCAGCAACAGGAAGACCACGCCCAGCCACAGTTCGACCGCCAGCACCCAGAGCCGCAGCGCGGTCAGCCCGGAGGCGTCCACGTAGAACCACATCCGCCCGAGCGCCGAGGCCACCACGACCAGCGTGAGCAGGCAGAGCGCACCGAGCAGCAGCCGCGCGATCCGGCGGTCGGTCTCGTTCCCGCGCGGCGCCCAGCGCTTGGCGACCGCGACCACCACCAGGGTCAGCACGGTGACCACCAGCAGCTGCCAGAAGCCCTGCCGGGCGTACTCGGAGCGGCTCATCCCGGTGCGCTCCAGCACCGACTCCCCGCCGCCGAGCACCACCACCGCCTGCACCACCGCGAAGGCGCCGAACATCAGGTTCAGCGCGGCCAGCGGCAGCGCCCACTCCAGCCGCCCCCTGGGGCGGCCCGGCCGGACCGGCGTGCGGTCCCAGCGGCGCGGGCCCGCCGCGATGTGGGCGAAGCCCAGCGCGGTCGCCAGGCCGAGCACGAACAGGGCCGCGCGGGAGGGGAGTTCGCCGAGGTCGAGGCTGGGCACCAGGCTCCCGAGGACATCCGCCATGGCCGCGTCGGCACTCGCGAACAGGGCACCGAAGACGACCAGCAGCACGGTGGCCACCAGGACCCCCTTGAGCACCGGCACCACCCGGCTGCGGGAGTTCCCGCCGCGCCCGGACAGCCCCGCCCGGGCCCACCCCAGGGCCGGCACCAGCTGCCAGAGCAGTCCCGGAAGCGCGAGCAGGACACCGCTCCAGCGCCGCCCGCCGTGCAGCGCGAGCGAGGCCAGGCCGACGGCCCAGACCGTGCTCAGCAGCACCGGCCAGTGGGCCTCGTGCAGCGCCGGGACGGCGAGCAGGGCGAGCGCGAGGGCGCTCCACAGCGCGGTCCACACCCGCAGCCGGCGGCCGGCCGTACGGGCGGCGATCCCGGCGCCGGTGGCGGCGAACGCGGCGCAGAGCAGCAGGTTGACGCCGAGCCCGTCGGCCAGGACCAAGGAGGCGAGCAGGCCGGTCAGCACCGCGGCCAGCACCGTCCGGCCGGTGGCCGGGGCCTTGCGCTCCGGGTCGCCGGGCCGCAGCCACGCGAACGGCTGCGGCGCGGGCGCCCCCGGCCGAAAGGGACCGGCGCCGGGGCTGGCGCCGGGACCGGTGCCGGAACCGGGCGGGTAGCCGTACGCGGGTCCGTAGCCGGACGCGGGCCCGCCACCGGGAACGGCCCCGGAACCGGTCCCGCCGCCCGGCGGCACTCCGTCCGCCGCTGGTGTGCTGAATCCGGACATGGCTTCCCCCTCAAGGGTCGGGTGGGCGCGCGGAACCCACCCTCCGGGCGGTCCGCCGACGGGCACGCGGAACCACACCGGCGAGGACACCGGGCACCACGGCCGATGCCGACTGTAGACCATTCTGAACAAGTTCAAAAAGGCCGGGCCCGGCCCCGTCACACCCCTGTGACAGAGCCGGGCCCGAGGCTCCGCGCCCGCCCGGCAGGGCCGCGCCGCCTCTGCGCGCCCGCCCTTCGGCCGGGCTCACCTCCCGCCCGCGCTCACCCCTTGACCGACCCGGCCAGCAGACCCCGCACGAAGTACCGCTGCAGCGCGAAGAACACCCCCAGCGGGATCACGATGGACAGGAACGCCCCCGCCGTCAGCAGCTCCCACCGCCCGCCGAAGGACCCGGAGAGCTGCGCCAGCCGGACCGTCATCGGCGCCACCTCCGGCGTGCCGCCGGCGAAGGTGAGCGCCACCAGCAGGTCGTTCCAGACCCAGAGGAACTGGAAGATCGCGAACGAGGCCAGCGCGGGGGTGCAGAGCGGCAGCACGATCGAGCGGAAGATCTTGAAATGCGAGGCGCCGTCCACCACCGCCGCCTCCATGAGGTCACGCGGCAGCTGGGCAATGAAGTTGTGCAGCAGGAAGATCGCCAGCGGCAGCGCGAACATGGTGTGCGCCAGCCAGACCGGCGCGTAGGTGCCCTTGAGGTCCAGCGCCGGGATCACGGTCAGCGAGCCCAGGTGCGCCCCGCCCGAGAACAGCTGGAGCAGCGGGATCAGTGCCATCTGCATCGGCACCACCTGGAGCGCGAAGACCACGAAGAACAGCGTGTCACTCCCCTTGAACCGCACCCAGGCCAGCGCGTACGCGGCCATCGCCGCCAGCACCAGCGGGAAGAGGGTGGCCGGCACGCTGATCGCCAGCGAGTTCACCAGGAAGGGCATCAGCCCGGTGGAGACGCCGGAGCCGCCCTCGAACAGCACCGTGTGGTAGTTGTCCAGGCCGAAGTCCGGGTGGAGCAGGGCGTTCCACCAGCCGTCGGCGGTGACGTCCTGCTTGGGGCGCAGCGAGGTGACCAGCAACCCGACGGTGGGGAGGGTCCACAGCACCGTCACCGCGATCACGAAGACCGAGGCGAGGGGCGAGGAGAAGGCCTTCCGGACGGCGTTGCCGTCGCGCCGTACGCTCATCGGACCTCACGCTCCTTGCGCAGCTGGAGGATGTTGTAGGCCACCAGTGGCAGCACCGCGAGGAAGAGGATCACCGCCAGCGCGCTGCCCCGCCCGGTGTTGAACTGGACGAAGGACTGCGAGTACATCTCGTTGGCCAGCACCTGGGTGCCGAAGTTGCCGCCGGTCATGGTGCGGACGATGTCGAAGGCCTTCAGCGTGGTGATCATCACCGTGGTCAGCACCACCACCGCCGTGGTGCGGATCATCGGCACGGTGACGTACCAGAACAGCCGCACGCCCTGGGCGCCGTCCAGCCGGGCCGCCTCGGTGACCTCGTCCGGGATCGCCTTGATGGCCGCCGACAGGACGACCATCGCGAAGCCGGTCTGCACCCACACCATGACGGCCATCAGCAGGAAGGTGTTGAGCGGCTGGGAGAGCATCCAGTTCGGCGGATCGTCCCAGCCCAGCGCGATCGCCACCTGGCTGAGCAGGCCGATCTGCTGCTGCGAGGGGTCGCGCGACTCGTAGACGAACTTGAAGATGATCGAGGCGCCGACCAGCGAGATCGCCATCGGCATGAAGATCAGGGACTTGTAGACCGCCTGGCCGCGCATCCGGTCCACCAGCAAGGCCAGGACGAGGCCGAGGCCGGTGGCCGCCAGCGGGACGACCACCAGCCAGAGCAGGGTGTTGAGCAGCACCTCGCGCAACGGGTCGCTGGTGAACGCCCAGCCGTAGTTCTCGCCGCCGACGAAGCGGCGGCTGTCGTCGCCGTAGAGGCTCAGGTAGACCGTGCGGACCAGCGGCGCGACCAGGCCGACCACCAGCAGCAGCAGCGCCGGGCCGAGCAGGACCAGCACGGCCAGCGGGCGGGCGATCCGGCCGGAGGCGCGCCCGGCGACCAGGAAGACCAGCAACAGGATGCCGAGGAAGCCGGCGATCGCTCCGAAGCCGTTGCCGAACTTGACCATCGCGTCGCCCCAGGCGCCGGCGGAGAGGGACATGGCGGGACGTCCTTTCCCAACGGAGGGCGGAACGGGAACAGGAAGGGGTGCCCCGGCGGCCCGGGGCGGGACACGGTGGGAAACGGGGCACAGGGGACGGGGCACGGGGAACGGGAAACAGGACACGGAGGGGTGGGCGGTGCGGGTGGGTGGCCCCGCACCGCCCTTCGGCAGGTGGTTCCTGCGACGCGCGCCGCTACTGCGGCCAGGCGGCGTCGATGTCCGCGGCGGTCTTCTGGATCGACTGCCCCTCGGCGAACCAGGCGGTGAGCGACTTCCACTCCTGCCCGGCACCGACCGCGGCCGGCATCAGGTCCGAGCCGTCGAACCGGAAGGTCGCCGCCGGGTCGGTGAGGGCGTCCGCGGAGAGCCGGTCGATCTGGTCGGTGTACAGGTTCTTGTCCACCCCCTGGTTGGCCGAAACCCAGCCGGTCGCGGTCCGCACCCGGCTGCTCGCCCAGTCGCTGCTGGACAGGTAGTTCTGCACCGCCTGCACCTCGGGCCGGCTCGCGAACGCGGTCAGGAACTCACCGCCGCCCTCGACCGGGTTGGACACCGACGGGTTCACCGCCGGCAGGTTGAAGGCGAAGATGTCGCCGTCGGGCCCGATCGCGGTGCCCTTGGGCCACTGCGCCTTGTAGAAGGACGCCTGCTGGAGCATGAAGCACTTGCCGGTGAGGATCGGCGCGCCCGCGTCCTGGAAGGTCGTGGTGGCGATCGACTTCACGTCGCCGTAACCGCCGTTGACCCAGGCCGGGTTCTGCATCCAGTCGGCGACCGTCTTCATCGCCGCGGTGATCTTCGGGTCGGAGAACTTCACCTGGTGGCTCACCCACTGGTCGTACACCTCACCGCCGAGGGAGCCCAGGACCACCTCCTCCAGCCAGTCGGTGGCCGGCCAGCCGGTGGCCGTGCCGGAGGCGATGCCGCCGCACCAGGGCTTGCCGGCACCGGCCTTGGCGATCCGGTCGCTGAGCGCCATCAGGTCGGCCCAGGTCTTGGGCACGGTGTAGCCGGCCTGCTTGAAGGCCTTCGGCGAGTACCAGACCAGGGACTTCATGTTGGCGCTCATCGGCGCGGCGTAGAAGGTGCCGTTGACCGAGCCGTAGGTCTTCCAGACCGGGCTCCACTTCGCCTGGTTGGCCACGGTCTGCTCGGGCGGCTTGACCACCTTGCCGCTCTTGACCATCTGCGCCAGCAGACCGGGCTGCGGGATGATCGCGAAGTCCGGGGCGTTGCCGCCGCTCACCCGCACCGGCAGCTGGGACTCGAAGTCGTTGCTGCCCTCGTAACTGATCTTGATCCCGGTGCACCTGCTGAAGTCCGCCCAGGACTTCTCCAGGTTGTCCGACTCGGGGCTGAGGATCGAGGCGAAGACCGTCACCGTCCTGCCGGCGTGCCCGGCGTACGGCTGGTACGCGGCGCAGTCGCCGGACAGCGTCTGCCCGCCGCCCGATCCACCCGAACTTCCGGAGCTGTCCGAGCTGTTGGAACAGGCCGCGGTGAGGGCCGCGGCGGCCAGCAGGGCCACCGCGGCCAGGGAGCGGCGGCGCCGGGCGGCGGGCACGGCAACGGGCGGCGCAATCGTGGACGGAACGGTCGGGGTGGAAGTCAACGCGGTCCTCCTCGCCGGGGCGTGAGCCCGGCTCTACGACGGAACGACATTGCGCTGTACCGGAGTTCGACGTTCGACATGGACGCGGCGGCCGGCCGATCCCAAGACGGTAACGCAGCCGCCACGTGCCGCCAAGGTCCGGACCCGACCATCGTTCCCGCGTGCCCCAGTTGTGACCCGGAAGCCGTTCGGCCCCGCCCCGGGAGGACCGGGCGGGGCCGAACAGTGGCCGGCAGAAACGATTCTCCGTCAGAAGAGACGGACCGGAAGCTCCTTCAACGCGTTCACCACCAGCGAGCCGCTCGGCCGCAGTTCCTCGTCCGGCACCGCCAGCGAGAGGTCCGGGAACCGCTCGAACAGCGCCGGCAGCGCGATCCCCGCCTCCAGCCGGGCCAGCGGCGAACCCGGGCAGACGTGCGGGCCGTGCCCGAAGGACAGGTGCCGGACCGGATCCCGGGTGACGTCGAACACCTCGGCGGTCACCCCGTGCTGCGCCGGGTCCCGGCCGATCGCGTTGTACGAGATCAGCACCGGCTCGCCCGCGGGGATCACCGTGCCGCCCACCGCGACGTCCTCGGCGGCGAAGCGGAACAGGAAGTTGCTGGTCGGCGGCGTCCAGCGGAGCGACTCCTCCACCACCGCGTCCCAGCCGGCCCTCCCCTCCCGCACCAGCGCCAGCTGGTCCGGGTGCGAGAGCAGCGCCCGCACCGCGTTGCCGATCAGGTTCACCGTGGTCTCGTGGCCCGCCGCGATGATCACCCGCAGGGTGGCCGCCGCCTCCGCGTCGGTCAGCGCCCCGCCCTCCGCGTCGGCCAGCAGCAGCACGCTCGCCAGGTCGTCGCCGGGAGCCGCGCGGCGCTGTGCCACCAGGCCGTTGACGAAGGCGTTCAGCCCGGCGATGGTCGCCTGGATGCCCTCCGGGTTCGGCCGGGCGCCGAAGAACCGCTCGTAGAGGTCCCGCAGCAGACCGTGCTCCGACTCCGGCACGCCCAGCAGCGAGCAGATCACCGTCATCGGCAGCGGGAAGGCGAAGGCGGACTTCAGGTCCACCACCGGCTCCCCCGCCGCCAGGGTGTCCAGCAGCTCCCGGGTGATCGCCTCGACCCGCGGCCGCATCAGCTCCACCTGGCGCGGGGTGAACGCGTGCGCCACCAGGGCGCGCAGCCGGCGGTGCTCGGCGCCGTCGGTGGTCACCATGCTCGGGCCCGGCACCGCCAGGCCGATCAGCGGCCAGGTCCTCGGCACCTCGCCGCGCTGGAACGCCGCCCAGTGCCGGGCGTCCTTCACCAGGCGGGCGTCGGTCAGCAGCTCACGGGCGGCCGCGTGCCGGGTCACCGCCCAGGCCGCGACACCTCCGGGCAGCACCACCGGCACCACCGGACCGGCGGCGCGCAGCAGCGCCCCCTCGGCGGCGTTGTCACGCGCCAGCGGGTCGAGGGCGATCGGGTCGAGGGCGGTCGGGGCAGGGGCGGTCATCGACTACGGCTCCTTCGGTTCGGGTCCAGCGGTACCGGGGTCCTGCTGCGGGGTCCTGCTGCGCTCGCGGGTCAGCCCGCGTACCCCGGGGTGAACGACACCGGCAGCGCCACCAGCCCGCGCACCCAGGCCGACGGCCGCCACACCAGCGCGTGCTCGGCCACCGCCAGCCCGAGGTCCGGCAGCCGGTCCAGCAGCACCTCGACCGCCGTCGTCGCGATCACCTCGGCCGCCTCCTGCGCCGGGAACGGGCAGCCGTGCTCGCCGTACGAGTAGCTCAGGTAGGCGCGGTTGCCCTCGGCGGGCCGGCCGTCCGGCTGCCGTACCGACGGATCGGAGTTGGCACCCGCGAAGCCCAGCAGCACCATGTCCCCGGCGGCGATCCGCTGCCCGCCGAGCCGGGTGTCGCGGACGGCCCAGCGGCCGGCGAAGACCTGCGTCGGGGTGTCCTCCCAGAGCGCCTGGTTCAGCGCCTGGCCGATGCTGCGCCGCCCGCCGGACAGCGAGGCGGCGAACCGCTCGTCGGTGAGCATCAGCCGCAGCGCGTTGGAGACCCAGTACGAGCAGGGCTGGTGACCGGCGATCAGCAGCACCCGGAGGTCCCGCATGACCTCCTCGTGGGTCAGGCCCGCCGGGTGCGCCAGCATCCGCGAGGCGACGTCCTCGCCCGGGTGCGCGGCCTTCTCCTCGACCAGCTCCAGCATCACCGCCAGCAGCCGCTGCGCTCCGGCCGGCGCGTCCGCACCGCCGTCCAGCATGGCCAGCAGGCTCTCGATGAGCACCGGAGCCTGCTCCTCGCTCAGCCCCAGCACCCGGCAGAGCACCAGCAGCGGCAGCCGGTGGGCGTACTCGGCGACCAGGTCCGCCTCGCCGCGCCCGGCGAACCCGTCGATCAGCCGGTCGGCCAGCTCCTCGCAGTGCTTGCGCAGCTCGTACGGGTCGACGGCGGCCAGCGCGTCGGTGACCGCCCGCGAGCGCCGGACGTGCTCCTCGCCCTCGGCGTAGAGGATCGACGGCACGGGGGCCATCATCGGCTTGAGCGGCCAGTCCTCGGGGATCTCCGACCAGCCCGACCAGCGCGTGGAGTCCCGGCCGAACAGCTGCGGCTGACCGGTCACCAGCTGGAGCTCGCGGTAGCCGATCACCAGCCAGGCCGGCACCCCGCCGGCCAGCTCGACCGGCGCGACCGGGCCGTGCGCGGCCCGCATCTCCCGGTAGACCTGCCCGGGGTCGGTCTGGAAGCGCGGCCCGTACAGCGGGACGGCACCGGCGTGCGCCGGGCAGCCCGGCGGCGGGGTGGCGGCGGGCTCGGTCACGGGGTGCTCTCCTCAAGGACGTCGGGGACGGGGGCGCCGGTGGCGGCGGCGGTGCCCGCCGACTCGGCCTCGACCCGGGCGGTCAGATGGCGGACCAGCTCGATCAGCACCTGTTTGCCGGACGCCCGGTCCCGGGCGTCGCAGTCCACCAGCGGCACCCCGGGCGGCAGGTCGAGCGCCTCGCGGACCTGCTCCAGGGTGTGGGTCGGCGCGCCGAAGTTGTTGCGGGCGACGATGAACGGGGTGCCGTGGTGCTCCAGGCGGTCGATGGCGTACCAGGAGTCCTCCAGCCGCCGGGCGTCCACCAGCACCACCGCGCCCAGGGCGCCGGAGAACAGACGGTCCCAGAGGAACCAGAACCGCTCCTGTCCCGGCGCGCCGAACAGGTAGAGCACCTGGCTGGCGGAGAGGGTGATCCGGCCGAAGTCGAAGGCGACCGTGGTCGACCGCTTGCCCCAGGCGCCGGCGGGGTCGTCGATCCCCTCACCGGCCTTGGTCATGATCTCCTCGGTGTTCAGCGGACGGATCTCGCTGACCGCGCCGACCAGGGTGGTCTTGCCCACGCCGAAGCCACCGACCACGACGATCTTCAGCGCGTTGTCGGCGGTGCGGCGCAGCGGCGTCCGCCCGACCGGACGCGCGTCCCGGCCCTCAGAGCTGTTGGAGTCCATGCAGTACCTGCTTCAGCGTGTCGAGATCGGGCAGCCGGGCCGTGGCCGGCGCGAACCGGGGGTGGCGGGCGGTGATCGACCCGGCCTCCAGCAGGTCGCCGAGGAGGATCTTCACCACCGAGACCGGCAGCGCCAGCTCCGCGGCGACCTCCACCACGGCGGTCGGCGCCTCGCACATCCGCAGGATGCGCGCGTGTTCCGACTGCATGCCCGGCACCGGCTCGCGCTCGGCGACGATCAGCGTGACCAGGTCGAACGCGTTCTCCGGGGCCCGGCTGCGGCCCCTGGTGATGGTGTACAGGCGGTCCGGGTCGTCGTCCCGGCCCGGCATGACCGGCCGCCCGCCGGTGGTCCCCCCGCCCCCGCTCATGCCCCGGCGCTTCCGTCGGCCCCCCGGGCGTCCGGATCCGCGGCGTCCTCCCGGGCCGGGGCGCTGAGGTGGACGCCGATCTGCTCGATCAGCCCATGCATGTTGTGGCCGACCACGCCCACGTCCGCGTCCTCGTCGGTGACCACGGCGAGGTGGGCGCCCTCCCCGGCCGCCACGATGCACAGCACGCCGCCGTGGAACTCGGTCATCGACTGCCGGACCCCGCCGGTGCCGTCGCCGAACTCGATGGACGCGCCGTGCGCCAGGCTCTGCAGGCCGGAGGCGATGGCGGCGAGCTGGTCGGCCCGGTCGTCGCCGAGGCCGGAGGTGTGGCAGAGCTTGAGGCCGTCGGCGGAGAGCACCAGGGCGTGCCGGGTGCCGGGGGTGTTGGTCAGCAGGTTTTCCAACAGCCAGTCGAGGTCGCGGTCGGTGACACTGCTCATCAGGAGTCCTTCTCGGTGACGGGGGGAACGTCGGACGCGGGGTCGGCGGCGGACCGGGTGCCCGGGGTCTCCGCGGCCGGTGCGGTGTCCACGGCCGGCCGGGCTGCCCGGCGGAACGCGCCGAACCGGGCGGCGGCATCCGCCGCGCCGGGGCGGGCGGTCCGCTCGGCCGGGGCGGCCGCGGGGGCGGCCGCGAGCGTCTGGCCGCGGCGGCGCTGCGGCAGGCCGCTGTCGGTGACCCTCGGTGCGGGGGCCGGAGCGGGAGCGGGGGGCGCGGCGGGGGTGAGCACGGGGCGCGCGGCCCGTTCGGCGGGCGTGGGTGCGGGTGCGGACACGGGTGCGGCGAGCGGCGCCGACGCGGGCTGGGTGACCAGCTGCTGCGGGATCAGCATCACCACGCCGGTGCCGCCGCGCGCGGACGGCCGGAACGAGATCTGCAGCCCGTGCTTGCGGGCCAGCACCCCGACCACCGCGAGGCCGATCCGGGTGCCCGCCGACAGCGTGGTGAGGTCCAGCGGCTCCGCCGAGACGGCCCGCTCGGCACGGCGCAGCCAGCTGTCGCTCAGGCCCAGGCCGCTGTCCTCGACGGTGATCGCCAGACCGGCCGGCACCTCCTCGACGTAGACGTGCACCTCGGCCGGCGGGGCGGAGAAGGTGGTCGCGTTGTCCAGCAGTTCGGCCAGCGCGTGCATCACGCCCTCGGCGGCGAACCCGGCCACCGCGGCCGTGCTCGCGTTGTGCAGCCGCACCCGCCGGTAGGCGCCGATCCGGCCGAGCGCGCCGCGCAGCACCGACTCCACCGGGATCGGCCTGCCCCAGCGCCGGCCGGAGCGGGCGCCGGTGAGCACCGCGATGCTGTCGGCCATCCGGCCCGCCTGGGCGGTCGCGTGGTCCAGGCTCAGCAGGTCCCCGAGGACCTCCTCGTCGTGCCGGTGCTGCATCTCGCGCAGCTCCGCGTGCATGCTCGTGGCGAGCGCCTGGACCCGGCCGGCGGCGGTCGCGCAGACCGCCAGCGCGGCGGCCCGCTGCCGCTCGCCGCGGCCGATCTCCTCGGCGACGGCACGCAGCAGCGCGCGCTGGGGGTGCTCACGGTGAGCGGCCAGCGCGCCGTCCACGGTCGCGCCGGTGCGCAGCCGCTTCACCACCTCGGGCAGCACCTCGTCGGCCAGCCGGTCCAGGACGGCCCGCTCGGCGCGCTCCGCCGCGGCCTCCGCGCGGGCCCGGGCCGCGTCCGCGCGGGCGGCCGTGACCTCCTCCTCGGCCCGCCCGAGCGCGGTCCGCGCCTCGTCCCGCTCGGCCTCCGCGGCGGCGGCCCGCGTCCGGGCGGAGGCCTCGCCCTGCCGGGCGGCCCCGGCGACGACCAGCGCCGCCATGGCCTCGTCGTCCTTCCCGGCCAGTTCCGCCTCCAGCCGCCGGGCCCGCTCGGTGGCGCTGCCGGCCTGCCGGACGGCGATCAGCCAGAGCACGGCGGCCGCCGCCACGGCGACCGCGGTCAGCGGCTGCCCGGCGTCGACCGCCCGCATCATCCCGACCGGCCCGACCACCGCCGCCAGCAGGGCGGCCGCCGCCGTCAGGGCCTTGGTGCGCGCGTCGGGTCGACGGAGCGGCCCGCCGTCGGGGTGGGAGGGTTCTGTCATCGGTGCGGTGTCCTCGGCAGAAGTCGGGCGAATGCGCGACCGCCCGGCCGACGTCGTGGAACGTCTCCGGGCGGCAATTCGGTTCACGCAGTCGGCCGATCATATCCATTCAGACGATGCACTCAACCGATAAGTTGACGGTCAGTCTCCTCTCGCAACGCTCCGTATACCGCGCCGCCCCTCCCGTCTCACCTCATCGCCGCCTCCACCGCGCGCCGCACGGCGGCGAAGTCCAGGCCGTGCGCGGCGATCACCCGCGCCCCCAGTCCCTCGCCCTCGCGGAGCAGACCGAGCAGCAGGTGACCCACCGCGATGTGACCGGACTTCAGCCGCAGCGACTCGCGCAACGACAGCTCCAGCACCTTGCGCCCCCGCGAGGTGAACGGACTGCGGCCCGCCCGGCCCTCGGACCGGAACCACCCGCGCCGCCTCGGCTCCTGCTCCGGCGGCGCGTCCAGGGCCCCGGCCCCGAAGACGGACTCCACCGCCTCGCGCACGGCGTCCAGGTCCACCCCGATCGTGGCGAGCGCCCGCGCGTCGTCGCCCTCCCCCAGCAGCCTCCGGACGGCGTGCCGGGCCGCGGCGCGGTCGAGCCCCGCCTCGATCAGCACCCGCGCCGCCGGGTCCGCCGGCTCGGCCAGGACCGCCAGCAGCAGGTGCTCGGTGCCGACGTGGCCGTGCCGCAGCTCCGCCGACTCCTGGCCGGCCCGGACGACCACCCGCCGGGCCTCCTCGGTGAAACGCTCGAACATCGTTCAGTCCCCGCCCTTCCCGCTTCCGTCGAGCCCGCGCTTCGCGTACTTCTTGTGCACCGCCTGCCGGGTCACCCCCAGGCAGGTCGCGATCTCCTGCCACGACCAGCCCTGCCCCCGCGCGCTCGTGACCTGCAGCGCCTCCAGCCGGTCCGCCAGGTCCCGCAGGGCCCGGACGGCCCGGAGCCCCACCGCCGGATCCCGGCTGCCGGCCGCGGCCGCCAGCTCTCCGCTCTCGCTCATGCTGTCAACCTAGGTTGACATCGGACCGGCGTCAACCCTGGTTGACGCAAACGACTGAAGGCGGGGCGAGGACGTCATGTCCTCGCCCCGCCTTCAGCGGTGGCTCACCTCACCGGGAGGTGCGGGCCGTGCTCAGCTGCAGCCGCTGGTGGAGCCGCAGCCCTCGCAGAGGTAGCAGCTGCCGGCGCGGCGCATCTTGGTGCCGCAGGAGAAGCAGAGCGGCGCGTCGGCGTTCAGGCCCAGCTGGATCTCGATCAGCTCGGTCGAGTTGTGGGCCTGGGCCGGGGTGGCCTTCGGGGCCGGGGCCGGGGCGGCGGCCGGCTTGACGGCGGGGGCGACCGGGGCGGACTGGGCGAGCGTCTCGGTGTCCAGCTCCTCCTCGGCCTCCAGCGGCTCGTAGGACCCGGTCTCCAGGTGACGCTGGCGCTCCTCGACGGAGTGGATGCCGAGCGCCGAGCGGGTCTCGAACGGCAGGAAGTCCAGCGCCAGGCGGCGGAAGATGTAGTCGACGATCGACTGCGCCATCCGCACGTCCGGGTCGTCGGTCAGACCGGCCGGCTCGAAGCGCATGTTGGTGAACTTCGAGACGTAGGTCTCCAGCGGCACGCCGTACTGCAGGCCGACCGAGACGGCGATGGAGAAGGCGTCCATCATGCCCGCGAGGGTCGAACCCTGCTTGGACATCTTCAGGAAGACCTCGCCGAGGCCGTCGTCCGGGTAGGAGTTGGCGGTCATGTAGCCCTCGGCGCCACCGACCGTGAAGGAGGTGGTGATGCCCGGGCGGCCCTTGGGCAGGCGCTTGCGGACCGGGCGGTACTCGACGACCTTCTCGACCGCGGCGGCCGGGGCCTCCTCGGCCTTCTCGTCCTTCTTCTTGGCCGAGAGCGGCTGGCCGACCTTCGAGTTCTCGCGGTAGATGGCGAGCGCCTTGACGCCCATCTTCCAGGCCTCGAAGTAGATCTCCTCGACGTCCTCGACGGTCGCGGAGGCCGGCATGTTCACCGTCTTGGAGATGGCGCCGGAGATCCACGGCTGGATCGCGGCCATCATCCGGACGTGGCCCATCGGGGAGATGGAGCGCTCGCCCATGGCGCAGTCGAAGACCTCGTAGTGCTCGGTCTTCAGGCCCGGCGCGTCGACCACGTTGCCGTGCTCGGCGATGTGCGCGACGACCGCCTCGATCTGCTCGTCCTGGTAGCCGAGGCGCTTCAGGGCGCGCGGGACGGTGCCGTTGACGATCTGCATCGAGCCGCCGCCGACCAGCTTCTTGAACTTGACCAGCGCGAGGTCCGGCTCCACGCCGGTGGTGTCGCAGTCCATCATCAGGCCGATGGTGCCGGTCGGGGCGAGCACCGACGCCTGGGCGTTGCGGAAACCGTTCTGCGCGCCGATCCGGAGCACGTCGTTCCAGGCCTCGGTGGCCGCGGCCCAGACCGGGGCGTCCAGGTCGTCGAAGGAGACGGCGGCCTTCGAGGCGTCCGCGTGCTGCTTCATGACCCGCTGGTGCGGGGCGGCGTTGCGGGCGTAACCGTCGTACGGGCCGACCACACCGGCGAGTTCGGCACCGCGGCGGTAGGCGGTACCGGTCATCAGCGAGGTGATGGAGCCGGCCAGGGCGCGGCCGCCCGCGCTGTCGTAGGCGTGGCCGGTGGCCATCAGCAGGGCGCCGAGGTTGGCGTAGCCGATGCCCAGCTGACGGTAGGCGCGGGTGGTCTCGCCGATCTTCTCCGTCGGGAAGTCCGCGAAGCAGATGGAGATGTCCATCGCGGTGATGACCAGCTCGACGACCTTGGCGAAGGTCGCGGCGTCGAACGAGTCGTCGTCGCGGAGGAACTTCATGAGGTTGAGCGAGGCGAGGTTGCAGCTGGAGTTGTCCAGGTGCATGTACTCGGAGCAGGGGTTGGACGCGTTGATCCGGCCCGACTCCGGGCAGGTGTGCCAGTGGTTGATGACGGAGTCGTACTGGATGCCGGGGTCGGCGCAGGCCCAGGCGGCCTCGGCCATCTTGCGGAAGAGCTTCTTCGCGTCGACGGTCTCGATGACCTCGCCGGTCATCCGGGCGCGCAGGCCGAATTCGGTGCCGTTCTCGACGGCGGTCATGAATTCGTCGCTGACGCGGACCGAGTTGTTGGCGTTCTGGTACTGGACGGAGGTGATGTCGTCCCCGCCGAGGTCCATGTCGAAGCCCGCGTCGCGCAGGGCGCGGATCTTCTCCTCCTCCTTCACCTTGGTCTCGATGAAGGCCTCGACGTCCGGGTGGTCGACGTCCAGGACGACCATCTTGGCCGCGCGGCGGGTGGCGCCGCCGGACTTGATGGTGCCGGCGGAGGCGTCGGCGCCGCGCATGAAGGAGACCGGGCCGGAGGCGTTGCCGCCGGAGGAGAGCAGCTCCTTGCTGGAGCGGATCCGGGAGAGGTTCAGGCCGGCGCCGGAGCCGCCCTTGAAGATCATGCCCTCTTCCTTGTACCAGTCGAGGATCGACTCCATGGAGTCGTCGACGGACAGGATGAAGCAGGCGGAGACCTGCTGGGGCTGCTTGGTGCCGACGTTGAACCAGACCGGCGAGTTGAAGCTGAACACCTGGTGGAGGAGGGCGTGGGTCAGCTCGTGCTCGAACACCTCGGCGTCGTCCGGGGTGGCGAAGTAGCCGTTCTTCTCCCCGGCGGCGCGGTAGGTGAGCACCACGCGGTCGATGATCTGCTTGAGGCTCCACTCGCGCTGCGGGGTGCCCACGGCGCCGCGGAAGTACTTGGACGTGACGATGTTGACCGCGTTCACCGACCAGAAGTCGGGGAACTCGACGCCGCGCTGCTCGAAGTTGATCGAGCCGTCGCGCCAGTTGGTCATCACGACGTCGCGCCGCTCCCAGCGGACCTCGTCGTACGGGTGCACGCCAGGAGTGGTGTAGATGCGCCCGATCTTCAGCCCGCCCTTGGGGGCCTTGCCGGCGCCGGCCTTGGCCGCCGTCTTGTCGGACTTCGACCCGCGTGCGGAACCGCTCGTGGTGTCTGTCACTTCTGTTCCTCCTCCTGGTTGGGCAAACGCCCGGAGTGCCCCGAAAAGTCCGGGCACGGCTGGTTCGCTCTTCCGGTGTGCGGGCAGGCGGGAGTCCTCGCCGGCCGCGCACGGTTTGTCATGGTCTGTGCGCCGTTTTCGGGCACACGTCGGCCCTTGCGGGGGCCGGGGGGTGCTGCCGACCCCGGGAAGGGGCCGGTGAAGGGTCCGGGCCTGCTAGGGCGCGGCGGCGGCGACGGACACCGGAGTGCCGTCCGCCGCGGGGGCGGGCCGCTCGGCGCGGAGTTCCGCGATGGCGGCCTCGAAGTCTTCCAGTCCGTCGTACGCCTGGTAGACGCTGGCGAAGCGCAGGTAGGCGACGACGTCGAGTTCCTTCAGCGGGCCGAGTATGGCCAGCCCGACGTCATGGGTGGTGAGCTCGGCGTTGCCGGTGGCCCGCACGCACTCCTCGACCCGCTGGCCGAGCTGGGCGAGGGCGTCCTCGGTGACCGGGCGGCCCTGGCAGGCCTTGCGGACGCCGGAGATGACCTTCTCCCGGGAGAACGGCTCGGTGACGCCGCTGCGCTTGATGACCATCAGGGCGGCCGTCTCCACCGTGGTGAAGCGGCGGCCGCAGTCCGGGCACTGCCGACGACGGCGGATGCAGCTGCCGTCCTCGGTGGTCCGGCTGTCGACGACGCGGCTGTCGGAGTGCCGGCAGAAGGGGCAGTGCACCTGAGGATCCCTCCCTGGCAGGACGTGCGGACTGGTCGAGTCTATGCGATCCGGGGGCGCTGGTAGCAACCCGATCTTGAGGCCTCGACCACAAGTACTGGGCCACGGAGAGGACTGTAGCCACTACATCTAGGTCTGTGGCGGAAGTCGGCCCACGGGCGTGTCGGCGCGGACTAAGATTCCGGGGACGCCTTCGGATCGAACATTTAATCGATGTACAACAAAGCCTTGATCGAGTCAGCCAACTCCCGAATAATTCACTCGAACGTGTGTTTGGCGCAACCTTTCGATACGAGGTGCGTTGGGCTGGAAAAAGGAGAGGACAGCCGTCGAGAGGGGCCGCCGTGAACACCGTCGAAAGCAACACCATCCCGGTGCAGGAACACTCCCAGCTCAAGGTGGGGCAGCGCACCACGAATCAGCAGAGTGTGGACATCACCATGGACCGTAGCGAAGACCACCGCCTCCCGGGCCCGGGCCTCGCCGGCGTCGGCCGCGTTCCGGACCAGCCCATCGAACACTCCCCCGCGCTGGACGACGCCCACCCCGCCCCCGCCCGCTCGGCGCCCGGCCGCCCGCCCGGCATCCGCACCGACGAGGCCGGCCTCACCGAGCGCCAGCGCCGGGTGATCGAGGTCATCCGGGATTCCGTCCAGCGGCGCGGCTACCCGCCGTCCATGCGCGAGATCGGCCAGGCCGTCGGCCTGTCCAGCACCTCGTCGGTGGCCCACCAGCTGATGGCGCTGGAGCGCAAGGGCTTCCTCCGCCGGGACCCGCACCGCCCGCGCGCCTACGAGGTCCGCGGCGTCGAGGTGGCCCGGCCGAACACCGCCGAGACCGCCGGGCGCCCCTCCACCTCCTACGTGCCGCTGGTCGGCCGGATCGCCGCCGGCGGGCCGATCCTGGCCGAGCAGACGGTCGAGGACGTCTTCCCGCTGCCGCGCCAGCTGGTCGGCGAGGGCGAGCTGTTCGCGCTCACCGTGCGCGGCGACTCGATGATCGAGGCGGCCATCTGCGACGGCGACTGGGTCACCGTCCGCCGCCAGCCCGTCGCCGAGAACGGCGACATCGTGGCCGCGATGATCGACGGCGAGGCCACCGTCAAGCGCCTCAAGCGCGAGGACGGCCGGATCTGGCTGATGCCGCACAACCCGGCCTACGAGCCGATCAACGGCGACAACGCGACCATCCTGGGCAAGGTCGTGGCGGTGCTCCGCCGGCTCTGACCGCCGCCCCCGGCCCACCAGGCCCCCCGGACGGGAAGGGGCTCCCCGCAGACCGCGCGGAGCCCCTCCGGCCCGTCTCAGCCCCGCTTCACCACCGGCCGCACCGGGGCCGCCGAGGCGTCGATCGCCGCGAGCGAGCGGCGCACCTGGTTGCGGTCCGTGGTGTACCAGAACTCCGGCATCGAGGAGCGGAAGAAGCCGCCGTACCGCTTGGTCTCCACCCGCGGATCGAGCACCGCCACCACGCCCCGGTCGTCCGCCGCGCGCACCAGCCGGCCCGCGCCCTGCGCCATCAGCAGCGCCGCGTGGGTGGCCGCGACGGCCATGAAGCCGTTCCCGCCGCGCTGTTCCACGTCCTTCTGCCGGGCGCTCATCAGCGGGTCGTCCGGACGCGGGAACGGGATCCGGTCCATCACCACCAGCTGGCACGCCGACCCGGGCACGTCCACGCCCTGCCAGAGCGACAGCGTGCCGAACAGGCAGGTGGTCGCGTCAGAGGCGAACTCGCGGATCAGCTCGCCCAGGGTGTCCTCCCCCTGGAGCAGGATCCGGTGGTCCAGCCGCTCCCGCATCGCCTCGGCGGCCGTCTGGGCACCGCGCATCGAGGAGAACAGCCCGAGCGTGCGCCCGCCGGCCGCGCCGATCAGCTCGGCCAACTCGTCCAGCATGTCCGGCCGTTCGGGATCCCGCCCGGGGTCGGCCAGATGCCTGGCGACGTACAGGATGCCCTGCTTGGGGTACTTGAACGGCGAGCCGACGTCGATCCCCCGCCAGTGCGGCACCGGCTCGTCGCCGAAGCCCGCGCCCGCCGCCTCCGGGTTGTCGCCCGCGGTGCGGACGTCCGGCAGCCGGGCCTCGGAGGGCAGGCCGACCGAGGCCGCCACGCCGTTGAAGTCCCCGCCGAGCTTGAGGGTGGCCGAGGTGAGCACCACCGAGCGTTCCTTGTACAGGCCCTCGCGCAGCAGCCCGGAGACGCTCAGCGGGGCGACCCGCAGTGAGGCGGTGCCCAGCCCGTAGCGGTCGCTGCGCTCGATCCAGACGACGTCGTACTCGGAGTCCTGGAGAAGCCGGTCGGCGGTCTCGTGCAGCGCCTCGGCGGAGGCCATCGCCTGCTTGCGCACGGCGTCCTCGTCGCTGAGCCCCTTGTCCCTGGTCTCGCCGAGCGAGGTGATCACCTGCCGGGCGGCGTCCCGGATCGCGGTGACGGCGTACCCGAGGTACTCGGGCAGCTCCTCGACCCGGCCGGGCTGGGCGGTCTCCATCAGGCCGTGGTAGTTCTCGGCGGCGGCCTGGAGCGCGTCCACGGCCTTCTCGTTGGCGAGCCGGGCGGCCCGCTTGACCGCGCGGTTCACCGCGCCGACGGTCAGCTCGGCGGTGGCCGCGCCGGTGACCCGGTTGACCAGCTCGTGGGCCTCGTCGATGATCAGCAGCCCGTGCTCGGGCAGCACCGGCGCGCCCTCGATCGCGTCGATCGCGAGCATCGCGTGGTTGGTGACCACCACGTCGGCGAGCTTGGCCCGCTCGCGCGCCTTCTCCGCGAAGCACTCCTGCCCGTACGCGCAGCGGGTGGCGCCCAGGCACTCCTTCGAGGTGACCGAGAGCTGGGCCCAGGCCCGGTCGGAGACGCCGGGGGTCATGTCGTCCCGGTCGCCGGTCTCGGTCTCGTCGGCCCAGTCGCGCAGCCGGAGCACCTCCTGGCCGAGCTTGCCGGCCGGCCCGCCCATCGCCTCGACCGGGTCGAACAGGCCCTCGCCCTCGTCGCTCGGGGTGCCCTCGTTGGCCCGGTGCAGGCACAGGTAGTTGGAGCGGCCCTTGAGCATCGCGAACAGCGGACGGCGCCGCAGCACCGGGTGGAGCGCCTCCACGGTGCGCGGCAAGTCCCGCTCGACGAGCTGGCGCTGGAGCGCCAGGGTGGCGGTCGCGACCACCACGCGGTCCCCGTGGGCGAGCGCCGGCACCAGGTAGGCGAGGGACTTTCCGGTGCCCGTGCCGGCCTGCACCAGCAGGTGCTCGTCGTGGTCGACGGCATCGGCGACGGCCTCGGCCATCCGGAGCTGGCCGGGGCGCTCGACGCCGCCGACGGCCGCGACCGCGGCGTGCAGCAGCTCGGGGACGCGGGCGCGGGGGACGGCCTCGACCGGGGCGTCCTCGGAACTCCCGGCCGGGTCGGCGTCCTCGGCGGGGAGCTGGGATTCGGAGTCGTTCGTCATGACCCTCCCACCCTACGGGGCGGGGGTGACAATCCGGTCCCGTTGTCCGGGCAACGGCGCCGCCCCGTCCTCGGCGAGCGGGTTGGGCACCGTGCCGTGCCGGGCGGCGTGCGGGCGGTGCGGGCGGTCCCCGTAGCCGTCCAGCAGCAGCCGGTTGCGGTTCAGGCAGAGCCGGTCGATCCTCGGCCGGAACAGGTCGAACAGCGCGAACCGGTCACCGAGTTCCGGGAATCGCGCCTGGTGGCGCAGCACCTCGGCGCGCAGCAGCGCCCAGAACTCCGCCTCGGCCAGGCCGGTCCGCGCCTCCAGCAGTGGCGCCAGGTAGCGGAACACCCCGATGAAGAGCCCGGAGTGCAGGAACTGGCACAGGCCCTGCGGGTCCTCGCGCAGCAGCACCTCGTCCACCTCGGCGGGCAGGCCGCGCAGCTCCGGGAGGTCCTGGTCGCTGAGGTTGACGTCGTCGACGAAGTCCTTGACCGCCAGCCGGACCGGCACGTCCCGCTCGTCGAAGACGACGATGGCGTTCTCGCCGTGCGGGGAGAAGACCAGGCCGTACCGGTAGAGGAAGTGCAGCAGCGGCGGCAGCAGCGCGGCGAACAGCCGGGCGGTCCACGCGGCGGGGGCGAGCCCGGAGCGGGCGATCAGCTCGGCGGCGAGCGGCCGCCCGTCGCGGCCGGTCTGCAGCAGCGCCGCCAGGGTGCGGGCGCGTTCACCGGGCGCCAGCGCGGGGCCGAGCGGCTCGCGCCAGATCGCGCCGAGCAGTTCCTTGTACTGGTACGGCGCCTCGGGCAGCTCGCGGTAGAGCGGGTGGTCGACGGTGACGGAGGCGATCTCGCCGAGCAGCACCACCCGGCACTCGTCGCGCAGGAACGGGTCGGCGTCGCGCAGCCCGTGGATCCAGGCGGTGACGGCGGGTGCGGCCCGGGTGCGCTCGGTGGGCAGGCCGCGCCAGACCAGGGTGTTGAGGATGGCGAGCGGCAGCTTGACGGTGCAGCGCTCCGGGCGGCTCTCGTTGAAGAACGAGCGGATCGACTGCTGGGGCAGCCGCAGGTCGCCGTCGGTGCCGAGCGGGACGATCTCGCCGGAGGCGATCCACGGCGCGAACAGCGGCAGCACGGTCTCGTCCCACTGCCAGGGGTGCACCGGCAGCAGCAGGTAGTCGTCGGCGGCGGCGCCGAGCGGGGCGCGCAGCGCGTCCGGGTCGTCGAGCTCGCGGCGGTACAGCGACGCGGGGTCGGCGAGGCCGGCCACGCCCCGGTACTCGGCGAGCCGGCGGTGGACGGCGATCCAGGGCAGTGGGCGCGGGGTGCGGGCCTCGGGGGCCCAGCGGGCGGCGTCCGCGGCGGAGAAGCCGATCCGGCCCTTGTTGGGGACGATCCACGGGTGGCCGCCCTGCCGGCCCTCCAGCTCGGTGTGGCCGAGGTCGGCGAGTTCGGCGGCGGTGAGCCCGGTGGCGAGCAGGTGGGCGTCGGCGGTCAGCGTGGCGGTGAGTTCGCGCAGCAGGTGGCCGGTGGTGTCGCCGCGCAGGCCGAGGGCGTGCCGGGCGTGGATGAGGAAGCGCAGCGGGTCGGGGCCGCCGGGCGCGTCGCAGCCGACGGAGCCGGGGTCGACGTGCCAGCTGTCGTAGGCGCCGCGCCGGGCGGTGAAGCGGTACTCGGCCCCGGGCAGCTTGAGCGCGTAGCCGTCGGGGCCGGTCCCGACGGGGGCGACGAGCTCCTCGTAGGCGAACTCGCCGAGCATCTTGGCCAGCAGTGCGCGGCCGGCCCGCTGCCAGGGCCCGGCGGTGAGCTGCGGCGGCAGGTACAGCGGCGGTTCAGCGGCCGGCGGTTGCGGCACGGGTCGGCTCCTGGGGTCGGGGGCGGGCGGGGACGGGAACGGGTGCGGCCGGCGGCGCGAAGCCGGTCCAGGCGGTGCGCTGCGGCAGCCGGTGGACGGTCCGCCCGGTGACGGCGTTGAGGATCACCGCGGCACGGTGCGCGCCGAGGCCCAGGTCGGGGGTGCCCACCCCGTGGGTGTGCAGCTCGCCGTTCTGGACGTACAGCCCGCCGGTAACCTCCGGCAGAGTGGCCACCCGGTGGTCCAGGCCGACCCGGTAGCGGCCCGCGGCGTCCCAGTCGACGAGGTGGGCGAGCGGTTCCAGGGCCGCCGGGCGGGCGGCCCGGTAGCCGGTGGCGAGCACCACGGCGTCGGTGCGCAGCACGTGACCGGTGCCGGAGTCGGTGTGCCGGCAGTCGAGTTCGAGCCCGCCGCAGGGCCCGGAGCGGGCGTCGGTGACGGCGGTGCCGGGGGTGATCTCGACCGGTGCCTCGCCGACCGCCCGGCCGACGGTGCGCGCGTAGAGGTGGTCGTGGATCTCGGCGAGGGTCTCGGCGGAGGCGGCCTTGTGCAGCTGCCACTGGGCCTCGACCAGGCCGTCGCGCACCGCCGCCGGCAGGCCGTGGAAGTACCGGGTGTAGTCGGGGGTGAAGTGCTCCAGGCCGAGTTTGGAGTACTCCATCGGGGCCAGCGCCCGGGTGCGGGTGAGCCAGCGCAGCCGCACGCCGTCGCCGTCGTGGCGGCGCAGCAGGTCGAGGAAGACCTCGGCGCCGGACTGCCCGCTGCCGACGACGGTGATGTCCCGGGCGCCGGCCAGGGCGGCGCGGCGGTCGAGGTAGTCGGCGGAGTGGAAGACCCGGGGGTGGCCGTCGAGGGCGGCGAAGGCGGCGGGCCGCACCGGCAGGGTGCCGACGCCGAGCACGACGTTGCGCGCCTCGACGGTGCGCACCCGCCCGCCCGCGCTCCCGCGCAGTTCGGCGCGGTACCGGTCGCCGGTCCAGTGCAGGGCGGTGACCTCGGTGCCGAAGCGGCAGTTGGCCAGCCGTTCGGCGGCCCAGCGGCAGTAGTGGTCGTACTCGTGACGGGTGAGCTGGAACCGTTCGGTGAAGTAGAAGGGGAACAGCCGGTCCTGCTCGCGCAGGTGGTTGAGGAAGGACCACGGGCTGGTCGGGTCGACCAGGGAGACCAGGTCGGCGAGGAACGGCACCTGCATCCGGGCGCCGTCGACGAGCATCCCGGGGTGCCAGCGGAACTCCGGGCGCCGGTCGCAGAAGAGGGTGCGCAGGCCGGGGACGGGCTCGGCGAGCGCGGCGAGCGAGAGGTTGAACGGGCCGATGCCGACGCCGAGCAGGTCGTACGGCCCGGGCGGGGGTGCGGGGGTGTCCATGAGGCGGTGCAGTCCTAGGCGGGGTGCGGGGTGCGGTCGCGGACCATCAGGGCGGCCCGTTTGCCGGGCAGGTCGAGTTCGGCGGCGAGCCGGAAGCCGGCCCGGCGGAAGGCGTGGACGGAGCGCCGGTTGCGGACGTCGGGTTCGGCGACCACCCGGGTGCAGCGCGGCCGGTCCCGCAGCAGGCGGTCGGCGAGGGCGGCGAGCAGGGTGGCGCCGAGGCCCCGGCCGCGGCTGCCGGCGGGGCCGAGCAGCAGGTGGAGGCCGGTGTCGTGGGGCAGGGCCGGGTAGTGCGCGGCGAGCGGGTCGAGGTCGGCCCGGTAGACCTCCCAGTAGCTCATCGGGGTGCCGTCGAGCAGGCCGAGGCAGGGCAGGCTGTGTCCGTCGCCGTCGAGTTGGCCGCGCAGGTGCCGTTCGGTGACGACGGGCGGGCCGGCGAGTTCCCAGAAGGCGGCGACCTCGGGGTCGTTCATCCAGCCGGTGAGCAGGGCGAGGTCGGCGGGGAGCCGGACGCCGCGCAGCCGGAACTCCCCGGCGGGGGTGGGCATCGGGCCCCACCCTGCCGGGTCCCCGGCCGTGCCCGGCCGGGCCGTCGTGCCGGTGGCGCTCATGCGCCGGCCACCGGGTTGGGGATGTCGACGTACACGGACTGGGTGGCGACCGGCCCGACCAGTTCGTCCAGTCCGTGGATCCGGGTGAGCAGGTTGGCCTTGCAGGGCAGGGTCGGCGCGTCCAGCAGCAGGCCGGGCAGCGCGGAGCCGGTGGCGGTGGCGGCGGGCCCGGCGAGGAAGCGCCGGAGCGCGGCCAGTAGGACGGCCTCGTCGGCGAGTTGCTGGGAGCCGAGCGCGCCGACCAGTCCGAGCACGTGGTTGATGCCCAGGTAGTAGGCGAAGTGGTGGTCGATCACCGGGTCGTCGAGGAAGGTGTCGCTGTGCGCGCCGAGGCCGGGCAGCCGGGCGGCGAGCCGGGCGGCGGCGCTCCGCCGGTAGTAGTAGCCCTGGTTGTCGCGGTAGCGGCCGCCCTCCGGCCAGCCGGCGGCGTCCAGCAGCACCAGGCTGTTCTGCTGGTGGGCCTCCAGGGCGATGCCGCCCACGCCGTCCAGCCAGAGGACGGGCAGGACGACGGCGTCGAGGTAGCGCAGGAACCATTCGGCGGTCACCGTGGGCAGTGGGCGTCCGGTGCGGGCGGCGAGCCGGCGCAGCAGGTCGCCCAGCCGGGAGGGGACGGCGGCGTCGGTGCCGGCGCGGGCGGTGTGCGGACGTTCGGCGACCAGCCCGGCCACGCAGTAGGCGCGGTCCCCGGGGGCGAAGGGCTGGGCCCGCAGCACGGTGTCCAGGCCGCCGGGGTCCCCGAGGCCGGGGTGGTCGACGCCGATCCAGGCGGGGTCGCGGACGATGTCGAAGCCGGGGTGGACGGCCCGCCACTCGGCGCCGAGGCCGCTCTCCAGCAGCCGGTGCATCTCCAGGCCGCGGTGCAGTTCCTTGCGGAGGTTCTCCCGGCGGGAGTTGGTGATCCGCAGGCCGAGGGAGAGCTTGAGCATCCAGGGGGTGCCGGGCCGGTAGACGGTGCGCACCGAGGAGGTGGGGTACCAGGGGTCGCCGGCCGGGCCGAGGTCGTGCAGCCGGCCCTCGGCGAGCAGCGCGGCGACGGCGGGGCGGTGGGCGAGTTCGCGGGCCTGCCAGGGGTGCAGCGGCAGGGCGGCGGTGCCGGGCGGCAGCAGGCCGGGGTCGTCGAGCAGCCGGGCGGTGATCCGCTCGGCGTCCTCGGCGACGGCGGAGCCGGCTGCGAGCAGCTCGCGGTCGACGGCCCACCAGTGCAGTTGGAAGGAGCCGTGCAGTTCGGGCGAGTAGGCGGCGCTCTGGGCGGGGCCGAGGCCGTCGCGGCTCTTCGGGGTGGGGTGCATCGGGTGGCCGAGCAGCAGGGACTGCTCGGCGGCGAGGAATTCCGAGCGCTCCGGTCCGCCGGGCACCGGGGCGGTGGCGGCGCGGTGGTGGGCGAGGATGTCGGCGGTGCGGACCACCGAGTCGGCGACCCGTGCGGCGAGGTCGGCGATCTGCCCGGGGTCGGGCCGGTCGGCGGCCGCGGCGGCGAGCAGGGCGGCGGCGGTGACGGCGTCCACCGGGGCGTCGTCGCCGAGGTCCCCGGCCTCGGCGGCCTCGCCGGCCGCGAGGGTGGCCGGGCCGAAGCGGTGCCAGCCGGCCGGCGACCAGTGCCGGACCGGGGCGGAGAGCCGGGCGGCGCCGCCGAGGACGGCGATCCGCAGGTACCCGTCGGGGCCGGGGGTGGCGCCGGTCTCGCGGGCCCAGCAGCGCAGCAGGGCCTCCAGGGCGGCCTGTTCGGCGGCGACGGCCGGGTCCGGGTGGAGCAGCCGGTCGCAGGGGGCCGGGGCCGCGGTGGCGGCGGGGCGGCGGGCCGGGAGTCGGGGCGGGGCTCCGGTCAGGGCGGTGCTCAATGCTGCTCCTTGAGACGCGTGGAGTGCCGACGCGCAGGGGGTGGAGGGAACTGCCGGGCGCTCGCACCGTCGCGTCAGGTAAGGGTTACCTATCCCTGAGGGGTGATCACAAGGACCGCTCACTCGTCCGGGTGAAGATCGGTGATTGTTCCGCCCGGAAGGGAAGGCGGGCCGTTCGCCGCGCGACGGGCCGCCCCTGCGGATCACGGATCGGTGACCCCCGCGCGGCGGCGGAACCCGGGGGCCGCCCGGGGCCGTCCTCGTGGCCAGTGGCAGACTCCAGGACGGCGGTCCGCCGCCCACACCGAACTACCAGGGGGACAGCACCATGCCAGCGATCCACCGGTCAGCCGCGGCGGCGCTCCTCGCCGCGGGGACCCTGTTCGCCGTCACCGCCTGCGGCCCGGACGGGCCTTCGGGCGGGGGCACCGCCGCGCCACCGCCCTCCGGCGGCTCCGGCACGTCCGCCTCCGCCACCGCCGCGGGGGGCGGCAGTGGCGTGATCGGCGGCATCACCCTGCCCTCGGGCCTTCCGACCGGCCTGCTGGAGGGCCTGCCGAAGAGCTGGGACGACCTGACGAAGTGGAAGTTCGAGGACTGGGACAACTGGGCGTCCAAGCACGTCTTCAACAACCCGATCGTCAAGGACTTCTGGAACCCGGACAAGATGGGCGACTCCAAGCCGGCCGACCCGGCGCCGCCCACCGCCAAGCCCGCCGACGACGCCGGGGTCACCGACCCCGAGCCGCCGGTGGTGAAGGCCGTCACGGTTCCGCGCCCGTACACCAAGCAGCCCTCCGGCAAGGTCTTCTTCTCGGCCGAGGGCGGCCGCGGCAACTGCTCGGCCACCGTGATCCAGGACCCGGCGCACCCCGGGAAGAGCAACCTGGTCTGGACGGCCGGCCACTGCGTCCACCCGGGCAAGGGCGGCAACTACTTCAAGGACCTCGTCTTCGTCCCCGCCTACAACAACTCGGGCGCCTCCAGCGGCGGGAAGAAGGCCCCGCTGGCCGAGCTGGCGCCGCTCGGCACCTGGTGGGCCAAGGACGTGGTGACCTCGCCGCAGTGGCTGGTCGAGGGCGGCGGCACCGGGGACGCGGCGAACCAGTACGACTTCGCGATCATGCGGGTGAGCAACCAGAACGACACCGGCAAGTCGCTGGAGGAGACGGTCGGCGGCGCCGTCCCGGTCTGGTTCGACGCGCCGCGCGACAAGCTCGCCGTCACGGCGGTCGGCTACCCGCTGTACAAGCCGTTCGACGGCCAGGAGCTCTACAAGTGCGAGGGCGGGAAGCCGACCCGGCTTTCCTTCGACCCGAAGCGCCCGTCGATGCTCACCATAGGCTGCAACATGACCCAGGGCTCCAGCGGCGGCGGCTGGTTCGCGCCGATGCCGGACGGGAAGCTCGCGCTGGTCTCCAACACCTCGATCGGCACCCAGGAGCACACCTCGCTGAGCGGGCCCTACCTGGAGACGGTCGCCAAGCAGGCGCTGGACTGGATCGCGAAGAAGAAGTAGCCGGGCCGCCGGCAACGGGACGGGCCCCGGTTCCCCCTCACGGGAGGGAACCGGGGCCCGTTCGCGCGGTGCGGCGGCTCAGCCCTGCGGCGTCAGCGCCACCGCGAAGTGCTCCAGCTCGGCGGCCAGCTCGGCCGGCACCTTGGCGTGCAGCAGGGTGCCCTCGCCGGTGTGCTCGGCGGAGAGCAGCTCGCCCTCGGCGTGCACCCGGGACACCAGCGCGCCCTGGGTGTACGGCACGAGCGCGTGCACCTCGACGGCCGGGCGCGGCAGCTCGTCGTCGATGAGCTTGAGCAGCTCGTCGATGCCCTCGCCGGTGCGGGCCGACACCACGATGGCGTGCGGCTCGCGGCGCAGCAGGCGCTGCAGGACGTGCGGATCGGCCGCGTCGGCCTTGTTGATCACCACGATCTCCGGCACGTTCTGCGCGTCGACCGAGACGACCACCTCGCGCACGGCGGCCAGCTGCGTCTCCGGCTCGGGGTGCGAGCCGTCCACCACGTGCAGGATGAGATCGGCGTCGCCGACCTCCTCCATGGTGGAGCGGAACGCCTCGACCAGGTGGTGCGGCAGGTGCCGGACGAAGCCGACGGTGTCGGCCAGGGTGTAGACCCGGCCGCTCGGGGTCTGCGCCCGGCGCACGGTCGGGTCGAGGGTGGCGAACAGCGCGTTCTCCACCAGCACGCCCGCGCCGGTGAGCCGGTTGAGCAGGGAGGACTTCCCGGCGTTGGTGTAGCCGGCGATGGCCACCGACGGCACCTGGTGGCGCCGGCGCTCCTGGCGCTTGGTGTCGCGGCCCTTCTTCATGTCGGCGATCTCCTTGCGGAGCTTCGCCATCTTCTCGCGGATCCGGCGCCGGTCGGTCTCGATCTTGGTCTCACCGGGACCGCGGGTCGCCATGCCGCCGCCGGACGAGCCGGAGCCACCGCCACCCATCTGCCGGGAGAGCGACTGGCCCCAGCCGCGCAGGCGCGGCAGCATGTACTGCATCTGCGCGAGCGAGACCTGCGCCTTGCCCTCGCGGGACTTGGCGTGCTGGGCGAAGATGTCCAGGATCAGGGCCGTCCGGTCGACGACCTTGACCTTGACCACGTCCTCCAGGTGGATCAGCTGGCCGGGGGTGAGCTCACCGTCGCAGACCACGGTGTCCGCCCCGGTGGAGGCGACGATGTCGCGCAGCTCCTGCGCCTTGCCGGAGCCGATGTAGGTGGCCGCGTCGGGCTTGTCACGGCGCTGGATGACGCCGTCCAGCACCTCGGAGCCGGCCGTCTCGGCCAGTGCGGCGAGCTCGGCCATCGAGTTCTCCGCCTCCTCCAGCGTGCCGTCGGTCCAGACGCCGACGAGCACCACGCGCTCCAGGCGGAGCTGGCGGTACTCGACCTCGGTGACGTCCTGGAGTTCGGTGGAGAGGCCGGCGACACGACGCAGCGCGGCGCGCTCGCTGCGGTCGTACTGGTCGCCGTCGAAGTGGTGGCCGAGGTCCTCGTCGATGGCCGCGAGGTCCTCGTCCATGAGGGCTTCCGCCCGCAGACCGTCGAGGCGGCGCGGGGCGTCGGCGTGGTCGCGGGTGTCGAACGTGGAGGTCATTCTGTCCTTTGGCTGCTGGGAACGGGTGGCCTGTGCGCGACCGTACGGACGGTCGTGCCCGGAGTCTGCCCAGCTGCCGCCCCGTCTACCACTCGGGCGAGGTGTGAGCTACCCCTCGGGGCCGCGGTCCGGGCTGAGACTCCTCCGCCCGGTCAACGCCGCGGTCCGGCCGTGAATTCCCCATGATGGTCGCACGCCGGGCGGGCGCGGGTCATCCGCATTTCCTCCGGCCGTGCCGGCGCGTCCGCCGGGGCGTGCGGGGCGCGGCCGGGGCCTCCGCCCGCGGGGGCGTGCGGGCGCTCCACGTCGTACACCCCGGAGACCCGCAGCATGGCCCGCAGCACGGCGGCCAGCGCGGCCGGGTCCGGCAGCTCGACGGTGTAGGTGTGCCGCACCCGCAGCTCCTGCGGCGGCTCCACCTCGGCCGCGACGATCCCGACGCCCTCCGCCGAGATGGCGGCCGTGAGGTCGGCCAGCAGCCGGGGCCGGTTCAGCGCCTCGGCCCGCAGGGTGGCCCGGTAGCCGTCCGCCGGGGCGCCGCCGGGACGCCAGCGGACCTCCAGGGCGCCGCGCCCGTCGGCCCGCATCCGCTCCCCCGCCGGACAGCCGGCCCGGTGCACGGCGACCGCGCCGCCGCGGATCGGGTAGCCGTCGATCTCGTCCGGCGGCACCGGGGTGCAGCAGCGGGCCAGCCGGACGGGCGCCCCGGGGCGGCCGGCCACGGTGACCGGGGCGGCGGGCCGGTCCCCGGCGACCGGGCGGCCGGGGGGCGCGGGCTGCCCGGCGGACGGTCCGGTGCGGACCACCGGACGGCGCGGCGGGTGGTCGCCCGGGTGGTCGGCCAGCCAGCGTTCGATGGCGAGCCGGGCGGCCGGGGTGCGGGCGTGCGCCAGCCACTCCGGTGCCGGACCGGCGGTCTCCTCGGTGAGGACGGCCACCCGGTCGCCGTCGTGGAGGACGGTGGAGAGCGCGGCGAGCCGGCCGTTCACCCGGGCCCCGATGCAGCGGTGGCCGGTCTGCTCGCCGAGCAGGTAGGCGGCGTCCACACAGGTGGCGCCGGCCCGGAGCTGAAGCGTTTCGCCGCGTTCGGTGACCACGGTGATCTCGCGGTCCCCGGCCAGATCGGCGGTGAGCGCGGACCAGAAGGCGTCCGGGTCCGGGGTCTCCTGCTGCCACTCCAGCAGGCGGGAGAGCCAGCCGGGCCGGGCCGGGTCGGTGCGGTCCAGCTCGTCGCGGGGCTGGTCGCCGCCGGTCCCGGGCTGCCGGGGGTCACCGAGCGCGACGACCCCGGTCTCGGCGACCTCGTGCATCCGCCGGGTGCGCACCAGCACCTCGACCACCTCGCCGCCGGCCAGCGCCACCGCGGTGTGCAGCGACTGGTAGAGGTTGAACTTCGGCGCGGCCACGAAGTCCTTGAACTCCCCCGGCAGCGGTGTCCAGCAGGTGTGCAGTTCGCCGAGCACCGCGTAGCAGTCGGCGTTCTCCTCCACCACCACCAGCAGCCGCCCGAAGTCGGCCGGCTGCGGCTCCTGCGGCCGGCCGTCCCGCCCGGGGGCGGCGTCCCGCTTGAGCAGCACCCGGTGCAGCGAGACGCAGTGCCGGGGGCGGACGGTGACCTCGGCGGCGATCCCGGCCTCGGCGAGCTGGCGGGCCAGGCTCCGGGCGAACGGCGCCAGCAGGGTGTCCGGGCCGGCCTCGTGCCGCCCGAGCAGGGCGCGGGTGCGGGCGTGCTCCTCGGGGTGCAGGGTGGCGAAGACGATGTCCTCCAGCTCCGCCTTGAGCACCTGGATGCCGAGCCGCTCGGCCAGCGGGATCAGCACGTCCCGGGTGACCTTGGCGATCCGCACCTGGCTGGCCGGCTTCATGTGCCGGATGGTGCGCATGTTGTGCAGCCGGTCGGCGAGCTTGATGACCATCACCCGGACGTCGTCCCCGGTGGCGACCAGCATCTTGCGGAAGGTCTCCGCCTCGGCCGCCGCGCCGAAGTCGACCTTCTCCAGCTTCGTCACCCCGTCGACCAGGTAGGCGACTTCGGGACCGAACTCCTCGGCCACCTGCTCCAGCGTCAATTCGGTGTCCTCGACCGTGTCGTGGAGCAGCGAGGCGACCAATGTGGTCGTCCCGGCGCCGAGTTGGGCCAGGATCACGGTGACGGCCAGCGGATGGGTGATGTACGGCTCGCCGCTCTTGCGCTTCTGGCCGCGGTGGCTCGCCTCGGCCAGCCGGTAGGCGCGGCCGAGCAGGCCGAGATCGGCCTGCGGGTGGTGCCGGCGGTGGGCCTGGACCAGCGGTTCGAGGGCGTCCGGCACCGGCGGGCGGCCGGTGGCCAGCAGCGCGGCCCGCCCGGCGCGGCCGAGCGCGGCCCGGCCGAGCCCGCCGAGCGGGCGCCTGGGCCCGGCTTGCCGTGCGGACGTCGGCTGCCCCGCCAGGGGCTGCCCGGCTTCGATGGTCATCGGCACCTCCGGCAGCAGTACCGGGGGCGTGGGCCGACCCGGTGGTCCATGCTACCGAGCAGAGCACGTTCCGCGAGGCCCCGCTTCCCGTCCGTCAGAGGTCTCACCCGAACGGGGGGATTCGATCCCGGACGAATTGGGCAAACGCGGTCCGGTTGTTGACCCGGCCCGCACGACCGGCCGCCCTCCCCCGGGTGACGGCGGGTCAGCGGGCCGGCCGGCCCCACGGGCCGGACCGGGTCGGGCCCGGAGGGTCAGGCCCTCCGGATCAGCGCCGACCAGGCCGGGTCCAGCTCGCCGCCGGCCACGATGACCGCCGGGCCGGTCTTCTCCACCCGGCCGTCCGGGTACTCGGTGATCGTCAGCCGGCCGCCCAGCACGTCCACCGTGTACGTCACCGCCTCGCCGGTGACCGCCGGGTCCACGCCGTCGCGGCGGGCGGCGGCCACCGCGACGGCGCACGCGCCGGTGCCGCAGGAGCGGGTCTCGCCGGAGCCGCGCTCGTGCACCCGCATCGCGACGTGCCGCGGGCCCCGGTCCACCACGAACTCGACGTTGACGCCCTCCGGGTAGACGCCCCCGGGGCTCACCGGCGGCGCGGTCCGCAGGTCCCCGGCGTGGTCCAGGCTCTCGACGAACGCGACCGCGTGCGGATTGCCCATGTTGACGTTCAGGGCCGGCCAGCTGCGTCCGCCGACCGACACCTCGATCCCGTCCGGACCGGGCAGCAGTGCCCGCCCCATGTCGACGGTGATCTCGCCGGGCGTGCCGTCCTCGGCGGTCTCGGCGACCCGCACGGTGCGCAGCCCGGCCCGGGTGGCCACCGGCAGCTCGCCCGGCTTCGCCAGCCCGGCGTCCACCAGGTAGCGGGCGAAGACCCGGACGCCGTTGCCGCACATCTCGCCGATCGAGCCGTCGGAGTTGCGGTAGTCCATGAACCACTCGGCGCGGTCGGCCTGGTCGGCCGCCACCAGGTCGGCGGCGGAGCGCACCACGCGCAGCAGCCCGTCGCCGCCGATGCCCGCGCGGCGGTCGCACAGCGCGGCCACGGCCTCGGGGCCGATGGCCAGCCGGCCGTCCGGGTCGGGGACGATCACGAAGTCGTTCTGGGTGCCGTGCCCCTTGAGGAAGGGGAGGCCGGCGGGCTGCGCGGAGGATGCGGTCACCCTCCCGATGGTACCGAGGTGCACCGGAGAGGCGCCGTCCGGTTCCGCTCCGCGGACCGGAACCGCCGCGCTCAGCCCCCGGAGAGCCGGACCACCCGGTACAGGGCCAGCGCACAGGCGGCCAGCACGATCAGCGTGTAGATCACGATCGCCTTCCACCCGGCCCGCTCGCCGGTGCCGCGGCGCGGCAGGCCGGGCCACTTGTACCCCGCGTGGCGGGCCGCCATCGCGCCCCAGCCGAGCGAGGCCGCGGTGAGCAGCAGGCCGAGCATCCCGATCATCGCCGACCCGGCCCCGGCCGAACCGAAGGCCAGCGGGAAGGCGAACATCAGCGAGCCGGCGGTGGCCAGCAGGGCGATCGGCAGGGTCTGCCACCAGCGGAGCCGGCGGCGCGGCCGGATCTCCCGCTCGTGCACCGCGCCGGCGGGGGCGCGGGTGTCCAGGGCCGGCAGTGCGACCGCGTAGGAGGTGGGCGCGTCCAGGCCGGGCAGCACCGGCAGGTCGGGCAGCGTCGAGGCGTCGAGGCCGCCGGTTTCGGGGCCGGTACCCGTGGACACGCGGCCTCCCCTGACAGTTCGACACGAGTGCGCGACTCGCGGCCGGACACGGCCGGCCCGCCCGGGCCGACCCTTACTGACATCGATGATGGCATGTCCAGCGTGGCGTTCCGGGCCTGACCGGGGCCGACGGGTGATCCGTGGCCATCACGTGATCCGGCCGTGACCGCCAAGCCGTCCTGCACGCCCGTCTGCGCGCGCAACTGCACCGCCGGATGGCCGGAAAGCGCCTACCGGACGGCGGATTCCTGACGGCCGATCAGCTCCAGCGAGCGGTCCAGCAGCTCCACCGGGTCGGTTCCGGCCGGCCGCGCCAGCCAGTGGATCCGGTCGTCGCGGCGGAACCAGGACTCCTGCCGGCGGGCGAACCGCTTGGTCGCGCGGACCGTCTCGGCGCGAGCCTCGTCCTCCGTGCACCCGCCCGCGAAGTGGTCCAGCACCTGCTGGTAGCCGAGCGCCCGGGAGGCCGTCCGCCCCTCGCGCAGTCCGGCCCCCTCCAGCTCCCGCACCTCCTCCAGCAGCCCGGCCCGCCACATCCGGTCGACCCGCAGGGTGATCCGCTCGTCCAGCTCGGGGCGCGGCACGGCGACGCCGATCTGCACCGCGTCGTACACGGCGGTGTTGCTCGGCAGGTTGGCGGTGAACGGCTGCCCGGTGATCTCGATGACCTCCAGCGCCCGGACGATCCGCCGCCCGTTGCTCGTCAGGATCGCCGCGGCCGCGGCCGGGTCCAGCTCGGCCAGCCGCCGGTGCAGCGCGTACGGGCCGGACTGCTCCAGCTCCGCCTCCAGCCGGGCGCGGACCGCCGGGTCGGTGCCCGGGAACTCCATCTCGTCGATCGCCGCCCGGACGTACAGGCCGGAGCCGCCGACCAGGACGGGGGTGCGGCCGGCCGCGAGCAGCCGGTCCGTCTCGGCCCGGGCCAGCCGCTGGTACTCGGCGACGCTGGCGGCCTCGGTGACGTCCCAGATGTCCAGCAGGTGGTGCGGGACGCCGCCGCGCTCCTCCTCGGTGAGCTTGGCCGTGCCGATGTCCATGCCGCGGTAGAGCTGCATCGAGTCGGTGTTGATCACCTCGCCGCCGAGGGCGCGGGCCAGGGCGACGGCCAGGTCGGACTTCCCGGCGGCGGTCGCGCCGACGACCGAGACGACGCGGGGACGGGCGGACGGGGCGGTGGTGGGGCTGCTCACCGGTCAAGTCTGCCAGGGAACGCCGGCCCGCCGTCGGCCCGGCCGGTTGCACCCGTTTTCGACCGGCCCGTCCCGTTGCGAACGGTTCCGCCCCGGCGGACGTTGTGAGGGGGACAGAGAGGAAGGGTGAGGCGTCATGGGTCTGATGGACAACCTCAAGGGCAAGGCCGAGGAGCTCAAGGACAAGGCCAGCGAGTTCACCGGCAAGCACAGCGAGCAGATCGGGAACGCGGTGGAGAAGGCCGGCGGCGCGATCGACAAGGCCACCAAGGGCAAGTACACCGAGAAGATCGAGCACGGCACCAGCAAGGCCAAGGGCGCCGTGGACGACTTCGCCCACAAGCCCGGCGGTCCCGGCACCCCGGCGGACGGCGCCCCGGGCCCGAGCGCCTGACCCGTTCGGCGGTGCCGCTGGCCGGGCCCCGGGCGACCGGGGTCCGGCGGGCTCAGCCCCAGGAGGCGACCAGGTACCCCACGCCGTACGGCGCGTCCTGGTAGCCCAGCCGCGCGGTGAGGCCGGCGCCCTCGGCGGCGCCGGCCAGCACCTGCCAGGGCGCCCGGCCCTCGGCCTTCAGCTCGGCGGCCAGGCCCGCGTCCAGGGCGGCCAGCGCGGCGGTGTCCGCCGAGCCCAGCGCCCGGGCGATCCCGGCGTCGAAGCCCTCGGCGCGCTCGTCCAGGTAGCCGGGCGCCTTCAGCGAGCGGCAGGCGCTGCCGTCCCCCATCACCAGCAGCCCGACCCGGTCGGCCAGCCCGGCCAGGCCCCGGCCCAGCCCGAGCATCCGGTCGGCGGGCGCGTCGGCGGGCACCGCGCAGGCGTGCGTCGGCAGGGTCACCCCGGCCCGCCCGAGCAGCCAGGCGCCGACGGTCAGCGAGGGCGCCAGCTCCGGCCCCTCGGCCCGGCCGCCCGGCAGCGCGGCCACCAGCGGCACGCCGTACCGGTGGAACGAACCGGCGCCGCCCTCGGTCCACACCTCGGCCCCGGCCCCGGTGCCGACCACCACCAGCAGCTCCGGCGCGGCCGCGAGCACCACCCCGAGCGCCTCGTCGCAGGCCGCGCGCAGCGGCTCCAGCTCGGCCGCCGCCCCGGCGGCGACCTCCGGGACGAGCAGCGGCGGACAGGGGCAGACGGCGGCGGCAACCAGCATGTGGATCACTCTAGCCAAGAACGCCGGACGGCCCGGCAGGACCGGAAGGTCCCGCCGGGCCGCACCCGCACCCGCGCCACGGCGCGGTCGGTCGGTCGGGGTCAGTCCCCGCAGCAGGCGCCGCCGGCCGGAGCGGCGAGCGGGAGGGCCGCCGGGGCGCCGATCGACGGCAGGCCCAGCATCACGCCGGCCGGCTTGGCGGCGGGCACGGCCCGGCGCTTCTCCCAGGCGTCGCCGGCCCGGGTGCGGCGCACCGCGAGCGCCGGGCCCTCGGCCAGCAGGTGGTGCGGGGCGGCGTAGGTGATCTCCACGGTGACCATGTCGCCCGGGCGGACCGGCTCGGCGGGCCGGGTGAAGTGCACCAGCCGGTTGTCGGGGGCGCGCCCGGAGAGCCGGTCGGTCCGGTCGTCCTTCTTGCCCTCGCCCTCGGCGACCAGGATCTCCAGGGTGCGGCCGACCTGCTTCTTGTTCTCCTCCCAGGAGATCTCCTCCTGGAGGGCGATCAGCCGGTCGTAGCGGGCCTGGACGACCGCCTTCGGGACCTGGCCGTCCATCTCGGCGGCCGGGGTGCCCGGGCGCTTGGAGTACTGGAAGGTGAAGGCGTTGGCGAAGCGGGCCTCGCGGACGACCTTCATGGTCTCCTCGAAGTCCTCCTCGGTCTCGCCGGGGAAGCCCACGATGATGTCGGTGGAGATGGCCGCGTCCGGCATCGCCTCGCGCACCTTGCGGATGATGCCGAGGAAACGCTCCTGCCGGTAGGAGCGGCGCATCGCCTTGAGGACGGTGTCGGAGCCGGACTGCAGCGGCATGTGCAGCTGGTGCATCACGTTCGGGGTCTCGGCCATCGCGGCGATCACGTCGTCGGTGAAGTCGCGCGGGTGCGGCGAGGTGAAGCGGATCCGCTCCAGGCCCTCGATCTGCCCGGCGGCGCGCAGCAGCTTGGAGAACGCCTCGCGGTCGCCCAGGTCGGAGCCGTAGGCGTTGACGTTCTGGCCGAGCAGGGTGACCTCGATGACGCCCTCGTCGACCAGCGCCTCGATCTCGGCGAGGACGTCGCCGGGGCGGCGGTCCTCCTCCTTGCCGCGCAGCGCGGGGACGATGCAGAACGTACAGGTGTTGTTGCAGCCGACCGAGATCGCGACCCAGGCGGCGTAGGCGGACTCGCGGCGGGTGGGCAGCGTGGAGGGGAAGGTCTCCAGCGACTCCAGGATCTCGACCTGCGCCTTGCGCTCGACCGCGGCCCGCTCCAGCAGGGCCGGCAGGTGGCCGATGTTGTGGGTGCCGAACACCACGTCGACCCAGGGGGCCTTGCGGACGATGGTGTCGCGGTCCTTCTGCGCCAGGCAGCCGCCGACGGCGATCTGCATGCCCCGGTGCCGGCTCTTGACCGGTGCCAGCTGCCCGAGGTTGCCGTACAGCTTGTTGTCGGCGTTCTCCCGCACCGCGCAGGTGTTGAACACCACCAGGTCGGGGTCGCCGTCCTTCCCCGCCTTGACGTACCCCGCGTCCTCCAGCAGCCCGGAGAGCCGCTCGGAGTCGTGGACGTTCATCTGGCAGCCGTACGTGACGACCTTGTAGCTCTTCGATCCGCTGTCACCGCTCACCCGACCAGGGTACGGGCAGCCGTGGAGCAACTTTCCCCTCCCGTTCTCCCCGGGCGCCTGGCACTATCCCTTCCATGGCCCCCCGTACCCCCTCCCGTCTCCGCGCCGCGGCCCGCCGGCCGCTGTGGCGGATCGTGCTGGCCCTGGTGCTGGTGCTCACAGGGCTCGGCGGCTGGTGGCTGTCGGAGACCGGCTCGACCGGCCACCCGCGCGGCGAGACCAGGCTGGCCACCGGCGTCAAGCAGGGGGTGTACGACCGGTACGGGCAGCTGCTGGACGCCCACCTCGCCCGGGCGATGCCGGGGGTGCGGCTGGAGCTGGACAACTCCGAGGGCTCGATCGACAACCTGGGCCGGGTCACCTCCGGCCGGGACGACTTCGCGATCGCCACCGCCGACTCGGTGGCCCAGTACACCGGCCCCGGCCGGGAGAAGCTGCGGGCCATCGCCCGGCTCTACGACGACTACCTGCAGCTGATCGTGCCGGCCGACTCCCCCGTGCAACGCGCCGCCGACCTCAAGGGCCTGCGGGTCGGCGTCGGCCAGTCGCTCTCCGGCGTGAACCTGGTGACCCGGCGGCTGCTGGCGGCGGCCGAGCTGGACCCGGACCGCGACATCAAGCCGGCCTTCCTGGGCATCGGCGACGCGGCGAACGGGCTGCGGACCGGGCAGCTGGACGCGTTCTTCTGGTCCGGCGGCCTGCCGACCAGCGCGCTCACCGAGCTGTCCGAACACGTCCGGATCCGGATCGTGCCGCTGGGCGACCTCGCCGAGGCGGTCCACCTGGTGGAGGGCGGCGGCACGGACGCCTACCGGGCGGCCACCATGCCGAAGGGCACCTACCCCAACGCCGAGCCCAAGGACGCGGTCGCCACCGTGGCCGTGCCCAATCTGCTGATCACCCGGGCCGACGTGGACGACGACCTGGTCCAGGGCATGACCCGGGCGGTGATCGACAGCCGTGACCAGATCGGCGCCCAGGTGCACGCCGCCCAGCTGGTCGACCTGCGCACCGCTGTCTACACCGACCCGCTGCCGCTCCACGAGGGCGCGGCCCGCTACTACCGCTCGGTGAAGCCCTAGTAGGGCTCGTCTTCAAACCCCTAAGGCCCTCCCGCTCGGCCGCGCCCCGCGCTAGGTGCGGCCGGGCCGGGGCACCGCGAGGGTGACGGCGAGGCCGGAGGGGGTGGCGGTGCCGAAGGTGAGCGAGCCGCCGGCCGCCTGGAGCAGGGTGCGGGCGATCGACAGGCCGAGGCCCGAGCCGTCCACGTTCTGGTGGCGGGCACTGCGCCAGAAGCGGTCGCCGGCCCGGGCCAGCTCCTCCTCGGTGAGGCCGGGCCCCTGGTCGGAGACGGTCACCGCGACCTCCTCGCGCCGCACCGCCACCAGCACCCGCACCCGGCTCCCCGCGGGCCCGAACTTCAGCGCGTTGTCGAGCACCGCGTCCAGCGCGCTGCCGAAGCCGATCGGGTCGGCCAGGCCGAGCGCCAGCACCGGGCCCTCCCGGACCAGCTCGATCCCGCGCTGCCCGGCCAGCGGCCGCCAGGCGTCCACCCGCTCCAGGGTGAGCACGGCCAGGTCGGTGGGCTCGGGTTCGGGCCGGGCGTGCTCGGCGGTGGCCAGCCCGAGCAGGTCGTCCAGCACCCGGGCCAGCCGGACGCCCTCCTCGCGGACCCCGCCGAGCTCCTCCTCGTGCCCCTCCGGCAGCTCCAGGCCCAGCACCTCGACCCGCAGCAGCAGCGCCGCCAGCGGGTTGCGCAGCTGGTGCGAGGCGTCGGCGACGAAGGCCTTCTGCTGGTCCAGGGCGAGCACCACGTGGTCGGCCATCTCGTTGAACGAGCGGGCCAGCCGCTGCAGCTCGGGCGGCCCGCCGCCGGGCGCCACCCGGGCGTTCATCCGGCCGGTGGCGATGTCGTGGGTGGCCCGGTCCAGGGTGCGCACCGGGCGCAGCACCCATTCGGTGAGCCGGGCGGCGAGCAGCACCGCGACGATCATCGCGGCGGCCTCGCCGGCCCCGATCACCAGCCAGCTGCGCACCACCCGGGCGCGCAGCGCGCCGGTCGGGGACTCGCTGAGCACCACGGCGACCACGTCGCCGTCGCGGACCACCGGGGTGGCGACGGTGAGCGTGCGGTCCGGGGTCCACGGCCAGACCTGCGGCGGGTTGTGGCTGCGCCGGCCGTCCAGCGCCTCCTGGAAGGCCTGCTCGCCCCAGCCCTCGGTGGGCACCCGCCAGTCGGCCGGGGCCACCGCGATCGGCATGCCGTCGCGCTGGAAGATGCCGATCCGCACCCCGTAGAGCTCGTGGTAGCGCGCCACCTCGGCGTCCAGCGCGTGCCGGCGGCTGAGGTCGCCCTTGAGCGCCGACTCCAGGCCGGAGAGGCCGGAGGTCGGCAGGTCCTGGGCGAACCGGGCGGCGTCGTCGAGCCGGTCGACGACCACCCGGCTCTGCTCGGCGGCCGCGAACGCCGCCGCGAGCGGCAGTCCGAGCGCGGCGAGCACGCAGAGCATCAGCGCGAGCAGGATGCCGAGCAGGCGGGTGCGCACGTGCGGTCAGCGCTCCGCGCGGGCCGGGGGCGCGGTGTCGGCGGCGGGGGCCGGGCACTCGGGTATCAGCCGGTAGCCGACGCCCCGGACGGCCTCGACCAGGCCGGGCAGGGCGAGCTTGGTGCGCAGCGAGCCGATGTGCACCTCCAGGGTGCGGCCGTTGCCCTCCCAGCCGCTGCGCCAGACCTCGCTGAAGATCTGCTCGCGGCGGTAGACCACGCCGGGGCTCTGGGCGAGCAGCGCCAGCAGGTCGAACTCCTTGCGGGTGAGCGGCACGTCCCGGCCGTCGACGCTGACCCGGCGGCGTTCGCGGTCGATCGTGATGCCGCGCGACTCCAGCGGGCCGCGCTGCTGCGGGACGGCGTCCGGGGCGGGCACGGCGACGGCGGCGGGCGCGGCGCCGCGGCGGGCCACCGCGTGGATCCGGGCGAGCAGTTCGCCCATGTCGTAGGGCTTGGTCACGTAGTCGTCGGCGCCGAGGTTGAGGCCGTGGATCCGGGAGCGTATGTCGGCGCGGGCGGTCACCATGATCACCGGCACGCCGCTGCCGGCCCGGATCCGGCTGCAGACCTCGAAGCCGTCCCGGTCGGGCAGGCCGAGGTCGAGCAGGACCACCCGGTAGGGCTCGTTGCCGTCCGGCACCAGGGCGTCCAGCGCCTCGTGGCCGCTGCGGGCGTGCCGGACCTGGAAACCGTGCCGGCCCAGGACCGCGACCAGCGCGGCGGCCACGCGTTCGTCGTCCTCGACGAGCAGCAGTCGCATGTGTCTCCTCCTCTCCCGGACGGTGCTCCGGGGGTCTCGCCCGCGGCCCCTGCCGCGGCCGTCGTGCGATCGTGACGGCTCCCCCTGCCGGGCAGGTCCCGGTTCTGCGCAGTATGGGCCAGGGACGGCCCGGACGCCAGGCTCGGCCGGCGGCGGCGGTGGGGCCGGCGGGCCCCGCCGGGGCTCCGCGATCACGCCCGCCGCGGCGCCGGACGCTGCCACTGTGCCCGGATCGGGGCCCGGTGAACAGCGGCCGCCGACCGTGTGACGGGATCGTGATCCTCAAGTTCCGCTCAGATCGGCTGACGTGGCACCGTCAGGCCTCCTATGGTCACCCCACCGAGGGCCGTGACTCCGCCGGTTGCGGCCCTCGGATTTCTACCACCATTGCCGCCCAAGGGAGTTCATCCCCTGCGGGCCGACCCGAGGGAGCCGGCGCGATGACCACGAGCCTCGACAAGGACTCCCCTGCCGGCGCCGCCCCGCTGGTGGTCCTGAGCAACGTGAACAAGCACTTCGGCGCGCTGCACGTGCTCCAGGACATCGACCTGGAGATCCGGCAGGGCGAGGTGGTCGTGCTGATCGGCCCGTCCGGCTCCGGCAAGTCCACACTGTGCCGCACGATCAACCGGCTGGAGACCGTCGACTCCGGAACGATCACCATCGACGGCCGCCCGCTGCCCGCCGAGGGCCGCGAGCTGGCCCGGCTGCGGGCCGAGGTCGGCATGGTCTTCCAGAGCTTCAACCTGTTCGCCCACAAGACCGTGCTGGAGAACGTGGTCCTCGGCCAGGTCAAGGTCCGCGGGATCGCCCGGGACAAGGCCGCGGCGACCGCCCGGCAGCTGCTGGAGCGGGTCGGCGTCGGCGCCCAGGCCGACAAGTACCCCGCCCAGCTGTCCGGCGGCCAGCAGCAGCGCGTCGCGATCGCCCGGGCGCTGGCGATGAACCCGAAGGTGATGCTCTTCGACGAGCCCACCTCGGCGCTCGACCCCGAGATGATCAACGAGGTGCTGGAGGTCATGCGCCAGCTGGCCGCCGACGGCATGACGATGGTCGTCGTCACCCACGAGATGGGCTTCGCCCGCTCCGCCGCCAACCGGGTGCTGTTCATGGCCGACGGCCGGATCGTCGAGCAGAACACCCCCGAGGCCTTCTTCACCGCGCCGCGCTCCGAGCGCGCCAAGGACTTCCTCTCCAAGATCCTGCACCACTGATCCCCCCGGGGCCGGATCCCGGCCGACGGCGGCAAGGGCGCCGCCGCGCGCCCGCCCGCCCGCTCGTCCGCCAGAACTTCCCTTCGCCAGAGCCCGGTTGACCCGTGGCCCAGCCCGAGGAGACCCTCATGAGGACCCGTCGCACCCTTGCCGTCGCGCTCTGTGCCGTCGCGCTCACCGCCACCGCCGCCTGCGGCAAGGACGGCACCCCCGGAGCCGCCTCCGGCACCGGCACCGGCGGCAGCGCCGCCCCGGCCCTGCCCACCTACACCGTGAAGACCGACGTCAAGGTGGACTCGGCGGTGCTGGCCGCCGCCAAGCAGCGCGGCCAGCTGATCATCGGCGCCAAGGCCGACCAGCCCTTCCTCGGCTTCGAGGACCTCGCCAGCGGCGACCGCAGCGGCTTCGACATCGAGATCGCCAAGATGGTCGCCGCCGACCTCGGCTTCACCCCGCAGCAGATCAAGTGGCAGACGCTGGTCTCCTCGCAGCGCGAGCCGGCCATCTCCAAGGGCCAGATCGACTTCTACGTCGGCACCTACAGCATCAACGACGAGCGCAAGAAGACCGTCTCCTTCGCCGGCCCGTACTACATCGCCGGCCAGGACCTGCTGGTCAAGGCCGACAACACCACGATCACCGGCCCGGACTCCCTCAACGGCAAGAACGTCTGCACCGCCACCGGCTCGACCTCGATCAAGAACATCGAGAAGTACTCGCCGAAGATCACCCAGTTCGACACCTACTCGGCCTGCGTCGAGAAGCTGATGTCGGGCGAGGTCGACGCGGTCACCACCGACGACGCCATCCTCAAGGGCTACGCCTCCAAGTACGCGCCCAAGCTCAAGGTGATCGGCCAGCCCTTCACCAAGGAGAACTACGGCGTCGGCCTGAACAAGGACGACAAGGCGCTGCGCGACGCGATCAACGACGCGATCAAGGCCCACCAGGACAACGGCGACTGGAAGAAGGCCTACGACGCCACCCTCGGCCTCTCCGGCTCCACCGCGCCGCAGCCGCCGGCCCTCGACCGCTACTGATCCGCCCGCTCCCGGGTCGACGGACCCCTGGGACCAACCCCTGAGAGGAGGGCCGCCGGATGGGCTTCCTGTTCGAGGACGGCAACTTCGCGCTGTTCCGCGACGGCTTCCTGCAGACGATCGAGCTGAGCGCGCTCAGCGCGCTGCTCGCCCTGCTGCTGGGCACCCTGCTGGCGGCCTTCCGGGTCTCCCCGATCCCGGTCCTGCGGGCCTTCGGCACCGGCTGGGTCACGCTCTTCCGCAACACCCCGCTGACCCTGCTGTTCTTCGCCGTGACCTTCGGCCTCCCGCCGCTCGGCGTGCACTTCGGCCACCTCACCTTCGCGGTGCTGGCGCTCGGCGGCTACACGGCGTCGTTCGTCTGCGAGGTGCTGCGCTCCGGCATCAACACGGTGCCGCTCGGCCAGGCCGAGGCCGCCCGCAGCCTGGGCATGACCTTCGGCCAGACGCTCACCCTGGTCGTCCTGCCGCAGGCCGCCCGCACCGTGCTGGCGCCGATGAGCAGCGTCTTCATCGCCCTGCCCAGGAACTCCGCGATCGCCGGCGCGTTCAGCGTCAGCGAGCTGTACAGCACCCAGCAGACCTTCTCGGAGCGCGGCTACTCGATCTTCGCGATCTTCTTCTGGGTGGCCTGCGCCTATCTGCTGATCAGCGCCGCCGTCTCCCTGCTGTTCCGCTTCCTCGAAGACCGACTGGCGGTGGCCCGATGAGCTCGCTGTTCAACCGCTCCGCCGCACCGGGCGTCCTCTACGACGCCCCCGGCCCGCGGGCCCGCGCCCGCTACCGGGTCTTCGGGGTGCTGTCGCTGATCGGCATCGCCGGGCTGCTCTGGTACGCGTACAGCGCGCTGAACGACAACGGCCAGTTCGACCCCGGGCTGTGGGACGCGTTCCAGTACACGACCATCCAGCAGCGGATCGTCGACGGCCTGCTCTCCACCCTGGAGGCCTTCGGGCTGGCCGCGGTGTTCTCGCTCGCGCTGGGCGCGCTACTCGCCGCCGGACGGCTCTCCGACCACCGGCCCGTCCGCTGGGCGGCCACCGCCTTCGTCCAGTTCTTCCGGGCGATGCCGCTGCTGATCCTGATCGTCGCCCTCTACTACGCGTTCTTCGCCAAGCAGCCGATGTGGGCGCTGGTGCTCGGCCTCACCCTCTACAACGGCTCGGTGCAGGCGGAGATCATCCGCACCGGTGTGAACGCGGTGCCGCGCGGCCAGGGCGAGGCGGCGTACGCGCTCGGCATGCGCAAGACCCAGGTGATGACGACCATCCTGGTCCCGCAGGCGGTCCGCTCGATGCTGCCCTCGATGATCGGCCAGCTGGTCGTCACGCTCAAGGACACCTCGCTCGGCTTCGTCATCACCTACCACGAGCTGCTCTTCGTCGGTAAGGCCATCGCCAGCCAGCCGATCAACGCCGCGGGCTTCCCCTACATCCCCGTCGTCCTGGTGATCGGGCCGATCTACATCGCGATGTGCCTGCTGCTCACCGCGCTCGCCCGGTGGATCGAGGCACGCGGCCGGGGCGGCGCGAACCGGCGCACTTCATCTGCTGCTTGACGGACACGCAGGCGAACTGTTGCATTGCTGTTCGTGACACCATCCGGGAGCATCCACGCGGCATATGACGGCAGCCCGACGGCCGACCCGTGCTCCGGCCTCCGCGGCACCCGCCCGGGCCCGGAGGGTGCGTCATGGACCCGGTGATCGTGGTCGGGGCCGGGCCGGTCGGCCTGGCCCTGGCGCTCGCGCTCGCCCGGCAGGAAGTGCCGACCGTCGTCCTCGACGAGGGCTCCGGGCTCTGCCCCGAGAGCCCGCGCAGCGTCGTCCTCGGCACCGACACCGCCGCCTTCCTCACCAGGATCGGCTACCCCCGGGCGGTCGCCGACGCCGCCCGCTGGGACGCCTTCACCGTCTGGCGCCGCCGCCAGGAGGTGCTCCGGATCGACCTCGCCGACACCCCCGTGCTGCACCTGCCCCAGCACCGCCTGCAGCGCGGGCTGCAGGACGCCCTCACCGGCACCCCGCTGGTCAGGCTGGTCCCGCTCAGCCGGGTCACCCGGCTCGAACAGGACCGCGACGGCGTCAGCGTGCTCACCCGCAGCCCCAAGGACGGCACCGAGACCTGGTGGCGCGGCAGCCACCTGGTCGGCTGCGACGGCGCCCGCTCGGCCGTCCGCAAACTGCTGAAGATCCGCTTCCCCGGCCGGCCCGCCGTCGACCGCAGCGCCGTCGCGACCGTCCGGGTCGACCTGCCGTTCACCGAGCCCCGGCTGCACCGCGAGCCGCCGTGGCGCGGCGACCGCGAGGCCACCGCCCGCCCGCTGCCGCACGGCGTCTGGCGGCTCGACTGGCGGCTGCCCCCGGGCCGGCCCGCGGTCACCGAACCGGTCGACCCGCACGCCACCTGGCCCGGCATCGTCACCGGCGACACCCTGCTCACCCGGGTCACCGCCACCCTCACCGGCTGGTGCGGCGAACTCCCGACGTTCGACCTGCTCGCCGCCGCCGACCACACCGCCCAGCAGCGGCTGGCCGCCCGGTTCCGGGTCGGCCGCTGCTTCCTGGCCGGCGACGCCGCCCACCTGCACGGCGCGCTCGGCATGCAGAACCTCGCCGACGGCCTGCGCGACGCCGACAACCTGGCCTGGCGGCTCGCCCTCGCCTGGCACCTCCACTCCGGCGGCCCGCAGCCCGGCGGCTCCCTGCTCGACGGCTACGAGGCCGAGCGGCGCGGCGCGGTCGGCGCCCGGCTGCGCGCCGTCGACCAGTCCATGCCGCTGCTGCGCCCGCTGCGCGGCTGGGCGCAGACCCGGCGCTCGCTGTTCACCGGCTCGTTCCGCAAGCACGCGCCGCTGCTCGCCGACGGCCACCTCGGCACCGGACGCTTCGGCGGCGCCCCCGCCTACCCGGCCGCCCCCTCCGGCGTGCCCGGGCGGGTCCCGGTCCAGCGCGGCACCCGCAGCGCCACCTCGCTCAGCGAACTGCTGCCCGCCACCGCGCCCGGCGTGCTCGTCCCGGACCTGCCGGTGCTGGCCACCGACGGCACCCCGGACCAGCTGCACGCCCGGCTCGGCTCCGGCTTCCTGCTGCTGCTGGTCGCCCCCGGCACCGCCGTGTGGTCCGCGGAACACTGGCTGGGCGCCGGGCTGATGCCCCGGCTGGCCGAGGTCGCCGCCGCGCTGCCGGTGCCGGCCGAGGTCCTGGTCACCGAGGCCTACCCGGGCGCCGGCCCGCACACCGTGCTGCTGATCCGGCCCGACGGCCACCTGGTCGGGGTCACCCAGGGCGTGGACGGCGAGGACCTCCAGGAACTGGCCGACCGGGCCCGCGGCGGCCCGGCCTCGCTGACCGGCGGACCCGAGCCGGAGCCGCCGGCCGCCCAGCCGGCCGGGGCCCAGGGCGCCGAAGCGCCGTAGCGCGGCCCCGTCCTGCGTCCGACGCCCCCGTCGGGCGGCCCCGCCGGGCTCGCCCTACCGGGCCACCTCGGTGACCCGGCTCTCCCGGACCACCGTGACCCGGATCTGGCCCGGGTAGGTCAGCTCCTGGGCGACCTGCTTGGCGACCTCGCGGGCGATCACCTGCGCCCCGAGGTCGTCCACCACCTCGGGGCGGACCATCACCCGCACCTCCCGGCCGGCCTGCATCGCGTAGACGTCCGCCACGCCGTCGTGCGCCCGGGCGATCTCCTCCAGCCGGGCCAGCCGTCGCACGTACGTCTCCAGGGACTCCTTGCGGGCGCCCGGCCGGCCGCCCGAACAGGCGTCGGCGGCCTGCACCAGCACCGCCTCCACGGTCTGCGGCTCCACCTCGCCGTGGTGCGCGGCGATCGCGTGCACCACGTCCGCCGGTTCGTCGTGCCGCCGGGCGAAGTCCGCGCCGACCGCGGCGTGGCTGCCCTCGACCTCGTGGCTCAGCGCCTTGCCGATGTCGTGCAGCAGCGCCGCGCGCCGCACCGGCTCCGGGTCCACCCCGAGTTCGGCGGCCATCATCCCGGCCAGGTGCGCCGACTCCACCAGGTGGCCGAGCACGTTCTGCCCGTACGAGGCCCGGTAGCGCAGGGTGCCCAGGGTGCGGACCAGCTCCGGGTGCATGCCGCCGATCCTGGTCGCGAGCAGCGCGTCCTCACCGGCCCGCACGCAGCGGCGTTCGACCTCCGCGCGGCTGCGCGCATGGACGTGCTCGATCCGCAGCGGGTGGATCCGGCCGTCCTCGACCAGCTGTTCCAGGGTGAGCCGCGCGGTCTCCCGGCGGACCGGGTCGAAGCAGGAGAGCTGCACCACCGCCGGGGTGTCGTCGATGATCAGATTGACGCCGGTGACGGCCTCGAAGGTCTTGATGTTGCGGCCCTCGCGCCCGATCACCCGGCCCTTCATCTCCTCGGTGGGCAGCCGGAACACCGACACCGCGGTCTCCGCGGTCTGCTCGGCCGCCAGCCGCTGGATCGCCCCGGCCACGATGGCACGGGCCCGTTGCTCGCCCTCCTCCCGGGCGGCGCGCTCGATCTCCCGGACGGCGACCGCCGCCGCGCGGTGGGCCTGCGCCTCGGCCATGCGCACGAGTTCGGCACGGGCCTGGTCCGCGGAGAGCCCGGCGGTCCGCTCCAGCTCGGCCGCCCGGCGGCGGACCAGTTCCTCCGCCTCGTCCCGGGCGCGCGCCACCTCGGCCGACCGCTCGGCCAGTTCGCCCTCGCGGACCCGCAGCCGGTCGAGCTCGCCCGTCAACCACTCCTCGCGACGGTCGAGTTCGGCGCGCAGCCGGTCCGCCTGCCGCTCGGTCTCGCGCCGGGCCCGCTCGGCCTCGGCGGCGGCCCGGCGCTGGGCGCCGCGCAACCGCCGGGCCAGCAGCCAGGCGGTCACCAGGGCCACCAGCACGGCCGCCGCCAGCAGGGAGGCGGCCGGTCCTGCGCTCACCGCGATCCTCATGCTGCCCACTCCCCGTCCCACCGCGGCACGCCGCCCGGGACCGTCGCGCGCCAGGCCCCGAACCGCCCGGTCGCAGGCATGACCGGGAGCGCGGCCGGGGGTGGCCGAGGGATGATCGAGGTGCTCCCGCACTGAGTGCGAGGCTAAGCGCGGGTTACGAAACGGTCAAGACTGGCCAGGCAGTTGACCAACCCTCGGGTAACCTCCGGTGACCCGGGCGTCAGTCCTCGTACGCCGTGTCCCCGTACGCCGCGTCCTGGTCCGAAGCCCCCGCCTCCTCCTCGTCCAGCGCCTCCCGGACCACCCGGAAGGCCAGCCCTTCGGAGTAGCCGCGACGGGCCAGCACGCCGACCAGCCGGCGGGTGCGGGTCTGGCGCTCCAGGCCCCGGGTGGTCCGCAGCCGGCGCTCGACCAGCGCGCGGGCGGCCTCGGTCTCGTCGTCCGGGTCGAGCTGGGCGAGGGCCCGCTCGGCGAGCTCCCCGGCGATCCCCTTGGTCCGCAGCTCCTGCGCCAGCGCGCGCCGGGACAGACCCCGGACGCTGTGCCGGGACTCCACCCAGGCCGCGGCGAAGGCCGCGTCGTCGATCAGCCCGACCTCCTCCAGCCGGGTCAGCACCTCCTCGGCGACCTCGTCCGGGATCTCCCGCTTGCGCAGGGCGTCGGCGAGCTGTTTGCGGGACTTCGCCGCGCCGGTGAGCAGGCGCAGGCAGATGTCCCGGGCCCGGGTCTCCGGGTCGGCCGGTTCCTCGGCCCGGCCGCGCCGGGAGGCCCCGGCGGCCCGCTCCGGGAGACCGCCGCCGTCCGCGTCGTCCGCGGTGTCCGCGCCGTCCGTACCGGCCGCACGGTCCGTTACGGCCGCGCCGCGCCGGGTGCGTCCGGATCGCCGCGCCGGCCGCTCCTGCGGGAACGCCGGGGCGGAGGCGGCCGCACCCCCGTGACCGGCCGCTCCCGCCCCGTCGTCCCCGTCGCCCTCACCGGCCGGCCGGCCGGGGGGCTGCTCCGCCGCCAGCGCCGAGCGCCGCCGGCGCCGGCCCGAGGGCAGCTCGGAGGCGGAGACCAGTCCGAGCTCCCCGACGTCCGCCGGGCGTGCCGCGGGCCGTCGCGCGGGCCGGGCGCGCTCCGGCGCGGCCGTCCGCGCGGACCCGCGCGCCCGTCCTGGGCGCGGGCCGCGCTCCGGTACGGACCCGGGTTCCGGTGCGGCCTGCGGTGCCGGGTCCGCCACGGCCGCGAACCAGTCGGGCGGCCCGTGGTCGTCGTCCTCCGGGCCGGCCGGCCCACTGTGCTGCGTCAACGGTTCAGGCCTTGGCGGCCGCCGCGGTCTTCTTCGCCGCGGCCGTCTTGGCGGCGGTCGCGGTGATCGGCTTGGCGGCCGCGCCCTCGGCGGCACCCGCCGCCTCGGCCGGCTCCTCCACCTTCGGGCCGATGCCGAGCTTGCCCTTGATCTTCCGCTCGATCTCGTCGGCGAGCTGCGGGTTGTCCCGCAGGAAGTTGCGGGCGTTCTCCTTGCCCTGGCCGAGCTGGTCGCCCTCGTAGGTGTACCAGGCGCCCGACTTGCGGATGAAACCGTGTTCGACGCCCATGTCGATCAGGCCGCCCTCGCGGCTGATGCCCACGCCGTAGAGGATGTCGAACTCGGCCTGCTTGAACGGCGCGGCGACCTTGTTCTTCACGACCTTGACGCGGGTGCGGTTGCCGACCGCCTCGGTGCCGTCCTTCAGGGTCTCGATCCGGCGGATGTCCAGGCGGACCGAGGCGTAGAACTTCAGCGCCCGGCCACCGGTCGTGGTCTCCGGCGAGCCGAACATCACGCCGATCTTCTCGCGCAGCTGGTTGATGAAGATCGCGGTGGTGTTCGACTGGTTCAGCGCACCGGCGATCTTCCGCAGCGCCTGGCTCATCAGCCGGGCCTGCAGACCGACGTGCGAGTCGCCCATCTCGCCCTCGATCTCCGCGCGCGGGACGAGCGCCGCGACGGAGTCGATGATCACCAGGTCGATCGCGCCGGAGCGGATCAGCATGTCGGTGATCTCCAGCGCCTGCTCACCGGTGTCCGGCTGGCTGACCAGCAGGGCATCGGTGTCCACGCCGAGCTTCTTGGCGTACTCCGGGTCGAGGGCGTGCTCCGCGTCGACGAAGGCGACCGTGCCGCCGGCCTTCTGGGCGTTGGCCGCCAGGTGCAGGGTCAGCGTCGTCTTGCCGGAGGACTCGGGGCCGTAGATCTCGATCACCCGGCCGCGCGGGATGCCGCCGACCCCGAGGGCGACGTCCAGGGCGGTGGACCCGGTGGAGATCACCTCGACCGGCTCGTTGGCCTTCTCACCGAGGCGCATCACCGAGCCCTTGCCGAACTGCCGCTCGATCTGGGCGAGCGCCGTCTCAAGGGCCTTCTCGCGGTCCGTACCTGCCATGGCTTCCACCCTCGGGTTCTGTGCTGTGCGCTTCATCGTCCTCGACGCTAGCGCGTCCCACCGACAATCGGCTCCGACCCGGCTCTGCCTGGGGAGAACTCTGCGCCGGAGAGTACAAAGAACAAGTGTTCGAATCAAGCCCGGCCCGTTCGAGCCGTGATCACCCCGGGCCGGACCGCCGCCCGCGGAGGCCGTTCCGGCTACCGCCGGTCCGAGTCCCCGCCGACCATCCGCCGCAGCCGGCGCGCCGCCTCCCGGCGCAGCTCCCGCCGCTGCCGGCGCTGCTCGCCGCGGTCGACCCGCGGGTCGGTCACCTCGTAGCGCCGGACGTACGTGCCGACGAAGCCCTGCAGGGTGGCCGCCGCCGGGATGGCGATCAGCGCGCCGACCCCGCCGAGCAGCGCCGCACCGGCGATCACCGCGCCGAACGCCACCGCCGGGTGCACGTCCACCGTCTTCGCGGTGATCCGCGGATGCAGCAGGTAGTTCTCGATCTGCTGGTAGACGGTCACGAACACCAGCACCCAGAGCGCGTCCACCGGCTCGTCGGTGGTGAGCGCCACCAGCACCGGAAGCGCCCCCGCCAGATAGGTGCCGATGGTCGGCACGAACTGCGACATGACGCCGACCCAGACCGCCTGCGCCGCCGCGTACGGAAGGTCCAGCAGGGTGAACATCACCCAGTGCGCGAGCGCCGAGGCGACCGCGAGCAGGGCCCGGGAGTAGAGGTAGCCGCCGGTCTTGGCCAGCGCGATCTCCCAGGCCCGCAGCACCTCGGCCTGCTTGGCGGGCGGCAGCATCGAGCAGACGGTCCGCCGCACCCGGGGGCCGTCGGCGGTGAAGTAGAAGGTGAAGAGGCCGACCGTGAACGCCTGGAACAGCCCGCCGATCAGGGTCGAGGAGACGCCCCAGACGTTGTCCGCGGCCTGCTGGGCGTAGGTCTCGATCGCCCCGGAGTCCTTGAGCAGCTTCTTCTGCAGCTCGTCCAGCGAGAGTTCCTGGTGGAAGGTGCTGTTGATCCAGGTGATCAGGTTGTCGAGCAGGTGCGGGAGGTCGCTCGCGATCTTCGCCACCTGGTCGACCAGCAGGGTGCCGAGCGCGGTCAGGAAGCCGCCGACGGCGATCGCCACCGCGACGAAGACCAGGAAGGTGCCGACCCCGCGGCGCACCCCGCGGGCGGCCATCCGGTCCACCGCCGGCTCCAGCGCCAGTGACAGGAAGAAGGAGACCAGCAGCATCACGAAGAGGTCGATCAGCTCGTGGAAGGCCCAGTCGGCGAGCTGGAACAGCCCGACCATGACCAGCGCCAGCACCATCGCCCGGGGCAGCCAGCGCGGCATCCCGGAACCCCAGAGGCCGTCCCCCGCGGTGCGGGCCGGCGGCGGTCCGGGCGGCGGGGAGGCGGGCGTAGGGCCCGCGGCCTCGTCGGCGACCTGCGCCGACCTGTCCGAATTCTGCTGTTCTGCACTGCTTGCCACCCGCACAGTCTGACCCATGCCCGACGCGCGTTCGAGCATCGGGCGGGGGTCGCGGTACGGCGGCCGGGGCCGGACCGGGTCAGCGGAGCACGGAGGAGACGCCCTGGGTGTCGCAGACCACCCGCCAGACGTCCTTGGCCTCCCAGCCCGCCTCCAGCGCCTGGCGGACCGTCCGTCCGCCGAGCTCGCTCATCACGTGGTCGCTCGCGAAGGACTCCGCGTACCCCTCGCCGAAGTGCGCGTACATCCGCCGCCAGAACTCCGTCAGCCTCATGCCCCCCAGTATCCCGGACCGCCCGGCACGGCCCGCCCGCTACGGGTGCCAGTCGCCCGCCGTCACGGCGTACTCGACCTCGCCGTGCTCGGTGCCCGGGATCGGATCCGGGTGGTCCTCGTGGAAGGTCCGCACGTACGAGAGCCCGGACTTCTCCATCACCCGCCGCGAGCCGCGGTTGACCGCCATGGTGTACGCCACCACCCGCTCGACGCCGAGCCCGGTGAAGCCCCGGCGGATCAGTGCCCGGGAGCCCTCGGTCGCGTAGCCCCGCCCCCAGGCCGGGCGGCGCAGCCGGTAGCCCAGCTCGACCTCGGTGCGGTCGCCGGCCGGCGGCCGGAACTCGAACCAGCCGAGGAAGGCCCCGCCGGCCCGCTCCTCGGCGGCCCACCAGCCGAGGTCGCCGTAGCGCCGGTAGTGGTCGAGGTAGAGCGGCAGCAGGGCGGACTCCACCACCTCGCGCGGGGTGGGCCGCCCGCCGGTGAGGTAGCGGGTGACCTCCGGGTCGGCGTCCAGTTCGACGAGGGCGTCCACGTCGTCGGCGGTGAAGCGGCGCAGCACCAGCCGCTCGGTGGTGAGGAAGACGTCCATCCGCCGATCCTCGCCCGTCCGCCCCGGTCCGTCACCCGGTTTTCCCGGCCCCGCTCAGCGCGGCAGGACGAGCGCCCCGGCGCCCGCGTACTCGTGGTCGGCGCAGGCGTGCGGGCCCGGCGGGCAGGCGGCGTCCGCGGTGGTGGCCAGCAGGGCGGCGAGCCGGTCGGAGTCCCAGTCCGGGTGCAGCGCGGCGGCCACCGCGACCGCGCCGGTGACGTGCGCGGCGGCCATCGAGGTGCCGGCCAGCGCGGCGTAGCGGCCACCGGGCCAGTCGGAGACCACCGCCCCCTGCGAGCCGCCGTCCGGGTCCCCGCCGGGGGCGGCCAGCGAGACCCGGCCGCGCCCGTGGTTGGTGTAGGCGGACGGGCGGCCGTCGCGGTCGACGGCGGTCACCGTGACCACGCCGGGCAGTTCCCCGGGCAGCCGGACGCACTCGGGGCCCAGGGAGCGGGACTGCGGCGCTCCGGTGGTGCGGTCGTTGGGGCTGCGCTCGTCGGTGCGGACGGCGCCGAGGTCCTGCGCGTCGTTGCCGGCCGAGGCGACCACCACCGCGCCCCGCCGGCGGGCGTAGTCGACGGCCCGGCCGACGGCGGCGGTCAGCGCGGCCTGGTCGGGGTCGTCGGGGCAGTTGTACTTCCAGGGGTCGGCGAAGTAGCTGTTGTTGATCGCCCGGGCGCCGTGGTCGGCGGCCCAGAGCAGGCCGCAGACGATGTTCTCGGCGTAGTACTGGCCGAGCGGGCCGAGCAGCCGGACGGCGGCGATCCGCACCCCGGGGGCGACCCCGCTGACGCCGTGGCCGTCCCGGGCGGCGCCGACGATCCCGGCGACGTGCGTGCCGTGACCGCTCTCGCCGACCCCGCTGTCGGGGCGCCAGGAGCCGGTGCGGGCGTCGGGGCGGCCGTCGGCGCAGGAGGCTGAGCTCTTCGGGTCGACGGCGGCCCGCAGGTCGGGGTGGGTGTCGTCGACGCCCGAGTCGAGGACGGCGACCAGCACCTTGCGCAGGGCCGCGGCGCCGGGGGCGTCCGGGGCGCGCGGCGGACCGGGGGCGGTGTCGGCGACGCCGAGCAGCGCGAGGTTCCAGGCGTCGCGCTCGCCCGGGTCGGCGACCGTGGCGGTGCTGTCGTCCCCGCCGTCCCCGCCGCCGGGTCCGCGGGGGCCGCCCGCGCGGTCGCCGCCGTCCGTCCCGGTCCGGAAGTCCCCGGCGCCGTCCACCGACCGGGGCGGTCCCGGCACCGGCGAGGTGCGGGTGGCGCCGACCGCCGCCACGCCCGGCCGCCCGCGCACCCGCTCCGCGAATCCCCCGGCGGCGTACGCGAGCACCGCCCCGATCTGCGGGTACTCCTGGACGACCTGCCCGCCGGCCGCGCGGGCCTCCTGCGCGGCGCGCCCGGCCCCGTCGGGATCCGCCCGCTCGGCGAGGACCAGGTAGCTGAGGTAGGCCCGCCCCGGCCCGGCGACGTACGGCACGGCGCCCCCGGCGACCAGCGCGGTGAGCAGCATCGCGAGCACGACGCGCAGCGGCCCCCGGCCGCGGCGCCGGGCGCCCCCGGCCGGACCGGCCACCCGCAGGGGGACCGGGACGGGACCGCGGCCGGACGGGTCCGCCTGTGCCATGGCACGGTCTCCGCTCGTCGGGCCCGGCGGCCGCACCGGGGCGGCCGGCCGCGGGAGGGCTGGTCTTCACAGGGGCATCACAATGACTGAATCATCACCATATGATCCGCTTGTCCGTTCTGCCTTCCCGATTGCCCCGAACGGCCAACGCCCCGGCCGGCCGGCCCCGGACGACCGCGCCCGGACGACCGCCGCCCCGCCGGACCCGCCCCCTTGTCGGTGCCACCCGGCACCATGGGGGCATGGCGACCGCGCACCCGACCCCCTCCCCGGCCGACCCGACGGCCGGCTTCGCCCCCGCCACCCGGGCCTGGTTCGGCGGCGCCTTCTCCGCGCCCACCTCCGCCCAGGCCGAGGCCTGGCGCGCCATCGCCCGGGACAACGACGTCCTGGTGGTCGCCCCCACCGGCTCCGGCAAGACCCTCGCCGCCTTCCTGTCCGCCCTGGACCGGCTCAGCAGCACCCCGCCCCCCGCCGAACCCGGGCGCCGTTGCCGGGTCCTCTACATCTCCCCGCTCAAGGCCCTCGCGGTGGACGTCGAGCGCAACCTCCGCGCCCCGCTGACCGGCCTGCGCCAGGCCGCCGTCCGGCTCGGCCTGCCCGAACCCGACGTCCGGGTCGCCATCCGCTCCGGCGACACGCCCGCCGCCGACCGCCGCCGCTTCGCCACCCATCCGCCGGACATCCTCATCACCACCCCCGAGTCGCTCTTCCTGCTGCTCACCTCCGCCTCCCGGGACGCCCTGCGCGGCATCGACACGGTGATCCTGGACGAGGTGCACGCCGTCGCCGGCACCAAGCGCGGCGCCCACCTCGCACTCTCCCTGGAACGGCTGGACGAACTGCTCGACCGCCCGGCCCGCCGGATCGGCCTGTCCGCCACCGTCCGCCCGGTCGAGGAGGTGGCCCGCTTCCTCAGCCCCGGGCGCGGCGCCGAGGTGGTCCAGCCGGCCGCCGCCAAGGAGTTCGACCTCTCGGTGGTCGTCCCCGTCCCGGACCTCGACGACCTGCCCGCCGCCCCCGCCGCGGCCGGCGCCGCCGACGACGACCCGCAGCGCCAGTCGTCCATCTGGCCGCACGTCGAGGAGCGGATCGTCGACCTCGTCCAGGCCCACCGCTCGACCATCGTCTTCGCCAACTCCCGGCGCCTCGCCGAACGGCTCTGCAACCGGCTCAACGAGATCGCCCACGAACGCGCCACCGGCGCCGCGCTGCCCGAGGCGCACGCCCCCGCCCTGCTGATGGGCGGCTCCGGCGCCGCCAGGGGCGCCCCGGCGGTGATCGCCCGCGCCCACCACGGCTCGGTCTCCAAGGAACAGCGCGCCCTGGTCGAGGAGGAGCTCAAGGCCGGCCGGCTGCCCGCCGTGGTCGCCACCTCCAGCCTGGAGCTGGGCATCGACATGGGCGCCGTCGACCTGGTGGTCCAGGTGGAGTCCCCGCCCTCGGTCGCCTCCGGCCTCCAGCGGGTCGGCCGGGCCGGCCACCAGGTCGGCGCCGTCTCCACCGGCGTCGTGTTCCCCAAGTACCGGGGCGACCTGGTGCAGTCCGCCGTGGTCACCGAACGGATGCGGGCCGGACGGATCGAGGCGCTGCGCATCCCCCGCAACCCGCTCGACGTGCTCGCCCAGCAGCTGGTCGCGATGACCGCGATGGACACCTGGCAGGTCGACGAACTGCTCACCGCGGTCCGCCGGGCCGCGCCGTTCGCCACCCTCCCACAGTCCGCGTTCGACGCCGTGCTCGACATGCTGGCCGGCCGCTACCCCTCGGACGCCTTCGCCGAGCTGCGCCCCCGGCTGGTCTGGGACCGCGTGGCCGGCACCGTCAGCGGCCGCCCCGGCGCCCAGCGGCTCGCCGTCACCTCCGGCGGCACCATCCCCGACCGCGGCCTGTTCGGCGTCTTCATCGCCGGCGCCGATCCCAAGAAGGGCGGCGGCCGGGTCGGGGAGCTGGACGAGGAGATGGTCTACGAGTCCCGGGTCGGCGACGTCTTCACCCTCGGCACCACCTCCTGGCGGATCGAGGACATCACCCACGACAAGGTGCTGGTCACCCCCGCCCCCGGCGTCCCCGGGCGGCTGCCGTTCTGGAAGGGCGACAGCCTCGGCCGCCCGCTCGAACTCGGCCGCGCCCTCGGCGCCTTCACCCGCGAACTCGGCGCGCTCGACCCGCAGACCGCCACCGCCCGGCTGAAGCAGGCCGGCCTGGACGACTGGGCCGCCGGCAACCTGCTCGACTACCTCGCCGAGCAGCGCGCCGCCTGCGGCCACCTCCCCGACGACCGCACCATCGTGGTCGAACGCTTCCGCGACGAGCTCGGCGACTGGCGGATCGTCGTGCACTCCCCCTTCGGCGCCCAGGTGCACGCCCCCTGGGCACTCGCCCTCGCCGCCCGGCTGCGCGAGAAGCACGGCCTCGACCCCCAGGTGATGCACGCCGACGACGGCATCGTGCTCCGGCTCCCGGACGCCGACCTGCTGGCCCCCGACTTCGACTTCGCGAGCCCCACCGACCGGCCGGTCACCGACGACGCCCCGGTCGGCGCCGACGCCGCCCTGTTCGACCCGCAGGAGATCGAACAGCTGGTCACCGACCAGGTCGGCGGCTCCGCGCTGTTCGCCTCCCGCTTCCGCGAGTGCGCCGGGCGCGCCCTGCTGCTCCCCCGCCGCAACCCCGGCAAGCGCACCCCGCTCTGGCAGCAGCGCCGGCGCGCCGCCCAACTGCTGGAGGTCGCCGCCGAGTACGGCTCCTTCCCGATCGTGCTGGAGGCCGTCCGCGAGTGCCTCCAGGACGTCTTCGACGTCCCCGGCCTGGTCGAGCTGATGGGGGACCTCGAATCCCGCGCCGTGCGGCTGGTCGAGGTCACCACCCCCGAGCCCTCCCCGTTCGCCCGCTCCCTGCTCTTCGGGTACGTCGCCCAGTTCCTCTACGAGGGCGACTCCCCGCTCGCCGAACGCCGCGCCGCCGCGCTCTCGCTCGACTCCCGGCTGCTGTCCGAACTCCTCGGCCAGGCCGAACTGCGCGAACTGCTCGACCCGCAGGTCCTCGCCGACCTGGAGGCCGAGCTCCAGCGGCTCACCCCCGAACGCCGGATCAAGGACGCCGAGGGCGTCGCCGACGCGCTGCGCCTGCTCGGCCCGCTCAGCGAGGCCGAGCTGACCGCCCGCGGCGCCGAACCCCTCTGGGCCCTGGAGCTGGAGGCCGCCCGCCGGGTGATCCAGGTCCGGATCGCCGGCGACCAGCGCTGGGCCGCCGTCGAGGACGCCGGCCGGCTGCGCGACGCCCTCGGCACCCCCCTGCCGGTCGGCGTGCCGGAGGCCTTCACCGAACCCGTGAAGGACCCGCTGGGCGACCTGCTCGCCCGGCACGCCCGCACCCACGGCCCGTTCACCGCCGCCGAGGCCGCCGCCCGCTTCGGCCTGGGCTCCGCCGTGGTCACCGGCACCCTGCACCGCCTGACCGCCACCGGCCGCCTGGTCCAGGGGGAGTTCCGGCCGGTCGAGGGCCACACCGCCACCGTCGAGTGGTGCGACGCCGACGTCCTGCGCCGCCTGCGCCGCCGCTCACTGGCCGCGCTGCGCCAGGAGGTCGAACCCGTCCCGCCCCGCGCCCTGGCCGCCTTCCTCCCCCAGTGGCAGCACCTGGCCGGCCACCGGCTGCGCGGCCCGGACGGCCTGCTCCGGGTCGTCGAACAGCTCCAGGGCACCGCCCTGCCCGCCTCCGCCCTGGAGAAGCTGGTCCTCCCGGCGCGGCTCGCCGACTACTCCCCCGGCCTGCTGGACGAACTGACGGCAGCCGGCGAGATCGGCTGGGCCGGCGCCGGGGCCCTGCCCGGCAAGGACGGCTGGATCAGCCTGCACCTGGCCGAGAACGCCCACCTGCTGCGCCCCGAACCGGTGCCGCCCACCGTCACCCCGGTGCACACCGCGCTGCTGGAGGCACTGAGCGGCGGCTACGGGCTGTTCTTCCGCCAGCTGGTCGCCCAACTGCCGCAGACGCCCGAGGCGGAGGTCGTCGAGGCCCTGTGGGACCTCGTCTGGGCCGGGTACGTCAGCAACGACACGCTGGCCCCGCTGCGCGCCCTGCTCGGCTCCGGCCGGACCGCCGGCGCCACCGCCCACCGGGCACCCCGGGCCACCCCGCGCGGCCGCTTCGGCGGCGCCGGACGCCCCTTCGGCCGGCCCGGCGGCACGCTGCGCGGCGGCCCGCCGACGGTCGGCGGCCGCTGGTCGCTGCTGCCCCCGTTCGCCGCCGACCCGACCGTGCGGGCCACCGCCCAGGCGCAGAACCTGCTGGACCGGCACGGGCTGCTCACCCGGGGCGCGGTCGCTGCCGAGCGGATCCCGGGCGGCTTCGCCGGGGTCTACCGGGTGCTCGCCGCCATGGAGGAACGCGGCCGCACCCGCCGGGGCTACTTCGTCGAGGGGCTGGGCGGCGCCCAGTTCGCCATGGAGGGCGCGGCCGACCGGCTGCGCTCGGTCAGCGGACGGCTGGAGCGGGCCCGGGGCGCCGAGTGGCCGGCCGCGCCGTCCGCCGAGCCTCCGCAGGCCCTGGTGCTGGCCGCCGCCGACCCGGCCAACGCCTACGGCGCCGCCCTGCCCTGGCCCGAGCCGCCCGCAGGCTCCGCCGAGGCGGCGGGCAAGGCGCACCGGCCCGGCCGGAAGGCCGGCGCCCTGGTGGTGCTGGTCGACGGCGAGCTGTGCCTGTACGTCGAGCGCGGCGGCAAGTCGCTGCTGGCCTGGGTGCAGGACGAGGCCACCCTCGCCGCGGCGGCCGAGGCGCTGGCCGGGGCGGCCCGGGCGGGGGCGCTGGGCAGCGTCACCGTCGAGCGGGCCAACGGAGCGCCGGCCCTCGGCTCGGCGCTCGGCACCGCGCTGGAGCAGGCGGGCTTCCACGCCACCCCGCGCGGTCTGCGGCTGCGCCCCTGAGCCGTCGGGAGGACGACGAGGGCCGTGGGACCGATCGGTCCCACGGCCCTCGTCCGCGTCGTGTCACCCGGCCGGAGGTTCGGCCTCCCACCGCGGCTCCGCCCGGGCCGGCTCACCCGTCCGGCGTCGCACCGGCCCGGTGGACCGCCAGTCGGCGTGGACCGGGATCAGCCCGAGCCCCCAGCCGCCGGCCGCCAGCAGGCCCAGCACGGCCCCGCCGGGCAGGCTCCCGGGTCCGGCCGTCAGCCACCAGCCGAGCCCGCACGCCAGGAGCACCAGGAACCCCAGGGCCCGCCGCACCCGCCGGGACCGTATTCGGGCCCCGGCACACGTCGCCGCCGCACTGCGCACGACCGCCTCCTTCGCTCAACCGGGCCGCAGGGCCCGTACCGAGGCCAGGTCAGGCGGCGACCACGTCCATCGCGGCGGCCTTGGGCGACATGTTCGCCCGGTCGGTGCCGGGGGCCGGCAGCGGAACCGGTTCGAGCACCGGCCTCAGCAGTTCACCTTCGGAGAGGGTGGCCATCGCCGCAAGTTCGGCGAGCGACAGTTCGTCGCTGACCTCGCGCATGACCTCGGACATCCGGACGTCGAGCGCGTCGCAGATGGCGGAGAGCAGCTCCGAGGAGGCCTCCTTCTGTCCCCGCTCGACCTCGGAGAGGTATCCGAGCGAAACCCTGGCGGCCGCCGACACCTCGCGGAGTGTGCGGCCCTGGCGCTGGCGCTGCCGACGCAGTACATCGCCCAGTAGGCGACGGAGCAGGATCATCGGTGCCTCCCTCCTCGGACTGCGGATCGAGATGTCACGCCCCCACCGTACCGCCTTGCCCGCTTCGCGTGCGGGGACCATGGTCGTGTTCACTCTGGGCTGCAAGGCTGTCCCCTCCCCAATTTCGGTGTCGCACCCGGGTCCGCGGGCACCTCGTCGTACCCTCCGGGCGGCACTCGGCCACCGCCACGCCACTCGTTCGCCACCTGGTTTCTGCCCAACCAGGCCCTCCGATGTAACACGATCCTCCAGGTGTGCGATGCCCGCACGCCAGTTCGGCAGATCTCGGTTCGGTGGAGATCTCGGCGGGCGGCCCCGGCGGAGGCCGGGGAGCGGGTGACGGGTGGCTGGCGGGGCGGACGGCGACGGGGCGGACGACGGCTCAGTGCGCGGGCGTACCGGACGGGAGCCGCCCGACGAGCAGCTCCAGAGCGGCGGTCACCGCCCTGTGACGGATTGTGGCACGCTCTCCCGACAACCGTGGCGAACTGACCAGAGTTCCCCCCGGACCGGCGACGGCGAGGTGTACCGTGCCGACCGGCTGCCCGTCCTGGGGTTCCGGGCCGGCCACCCCGGTCGTCGCGACCCCGTAGGTCGCCCCGAGCAACTGGCGCACGCCCTCGGCCATCTGCCGCGCCACCACCGGGTGGACCGGGCCGTGGACGTCCAGCAGCCCCTCGTCGACGCCGAGCACCGAGGCCTTCAGCTCGGTCGCGTAGGCGGTCACCGAGCCCCGGAAGGTCGCGGACGCCCCGGGGACGTCCACCAGCGCGGCCGCCAGCAGCCCGCCGGTCAGCGACTCCGCGACCGCCACCGTGCCGCCCCGGGCCCGCAGCGCGGCGTGCGCCCGCTCGGCCAGCCCGTAGTCGCCCCGCCCCTGCTCCGGGCCGGCCTCGGATCCAGCACCCATCCGGTGTCCCTCCCTCGCGCTCCCCGGGCCCGCCCCGGGGTCCCCGCCATTGTGCGCGGCCCGGGGACCGCCCGGGGCCGGCATCCGCGCGGTTTCACCCCTGCGGGCGTTGCGCGGCCAGCCCCTCCCGGCGCAGGCGCAGCGCCTGGCCCACGTAGTCCAGCGCGGTGCCGATGGTCAGCACCACCGCGACGCCCATCAGCACGGCCCGGGCGGTGGCCAGCCAGCCGGTCAGCTCCAGGACGTACATACCGACGGCGATGCCCTGGGTGAGCGTCTTGAGCTTGCCGCCCCGGCTCGCCGGGATCACCCCGAAGCGGATCACCCAGAACCGCATCAGCGTGATGCCGAGCTCCCGGGCCAGGATCACCACGGTGATCCACCACGGCAGGTCGCCCAGCACCGACAGCCCGATCAGCGCCGCGCCCATGATCGCCTTGTCGGCGATCGGGTCGGCGATCTTGCCGAAGTCGGTGACCAGGCCCTTGCGCCGGGCCAGCTCGCCGTCGAACAGGTCGGTGATCATCGCGATCGCGAAGGAGGCCCAGGCCACCGAGCGCCACTTGGGGTCGTGGCCGCCCTCGGCGAAGAGCAGGCCGACGAAGACCGGGACCAGCAGCAGCCGGACCATGGTCAGCATGTTCGCGATGTTCCAGATCCCCGGCGCCGGGGGCACCGCGGCCGCCGGTCTGCCCGGGTGGGCCGCGGTCGGGGCGCCGGGCCCCTGGGTCATGCCCCGGCTCCCGGTGCCCGGCGGACCCGCACCTGCTCCAGCGCCTCGGCGACGAGGTCGACGCCCTCGCTGGCGACGACCTTGGCCCGGTAGAACCGCCCGACCTCGGCGTCCTCGACGCCGGTGAGCGTGGTGAGGCCGTCCGTCTCGGGCGCCTGGTGGGCGGCGCGGCCCTCGACCAGGTCGCCGTCGACCGACTCGACCAGCACCTCGACCTCGGTGCCGATCCGCTGCTCGGCCCGCTGGGCGGTCATCTCCTCGGCGAGCCTGCTGAGCCGGGTCAGCCGGTCGGCGACCACGTCCTCGGGCAGCTTGTCGCCGTACGTCGCGGCCTCGGTGCCCTCCTCGTCGGAGTAGCCGAAGACGCCGATCGCGTCCAGCCCGGCGTGCGTGACGAAGCGCTCCAGCTCGGCGAAGTCCTCCTCGCTCTCGCCGGGGAAGCCGACGATGAAGTTGGACCGGGCGCCGGCCTGCGGGGCCTTGTCGCGGATGGTCTTCAGCAGCTCCAGGAACTGGTCGGTGGAGCCGAAGCGGCGCATCCGGCGCAGCACGGCCGGCGCGGAGTGCTGGAACGACAGGTCGAAGTAGGGCAGCACGCCCTCGGTGCCGGTCATCGCGTCGATCAGCCCGGGGCGCATCTCGGCGGGCTGCAGGTAGGAGACCCGGACCCGCTCGACGCCGTCGATCCCGGCGATCTCGCCGAGCAGGGTCTCCAGCAGCCGGATGTCGCCGAGGTCCTTGCCGTACGAGGTGTTGTTCTCGCTGACCAGGACGACCTCGCGGACGCCCTGCCCGGCCAGCCACTGGGCCTCGTGCAGCACGTCGGAGGGGCGGCGGGAGATGAACGAGCCACGGAAGGCCGGGATGGCGCAGAACGAGCAGCGCCGGTCGCAGCCGGAGGCGAGCTTGACCGAGGCGACCGGGCTGTCGTCCAGGCGCTTGCGCAGGGTGCGCGGCCCGGAGGCGGGCGCGAGGCCCTCCGGCAGGTCCTCGGGGGCGCCGTGGCCGGGCAGCGCGACCTCGGTGGCGGCGGCCTGGCGCTCGACGGGGCTCAGCGGCAGCAGCTTGCGGCGGTCGCGCGGGATGTGCGGGGCGTGGTGGCCGCCGGACAGGATGGTCTGCAGGCGGTCGGAGATGTCGGCGTAGTCGTCGAAGCCGAGCACGCCGTCGGCCTCGGGCAGCGCGTCGGCGAGCTCCTTGCCGTAGCGCTCGGCCATGCAGCCGACCGCGACCACGGCCTGGGTGCGGCCGTGGTCCTTGAGGTCGTTGGCCTCCAGCAGGGCGTCGACGGAGTCCTTCTTGGCGGCCTCGACGAAGCCACAGGTGTTGACGACGGCGACGTCGGCGTCGGCGGCGTCGTCCACGAGCAACCAGCCGTCGGCTTCCAGTCGCCCGGCGAGTTCCTCGGAGTCCACCTCGTTGCGGGCGCATCCGAGCGTGACAAGGGCGACAGTACGGCGTTCAGGCATAGGGCCAAGATTAACGCGCGACCGCCGGAGCCGTTCGCCCCGGAGGGCGTGCTCGCCCTCCGGCCGGTTCCGCCCGGGGGCGGCCGGCCCCGCCGATCAGCCCGCCTGCGGGTCGCCGGGGGTGTACGTGACGTGCACCACCTGGCCGTTCTTGCCCGCCGGGCCGAGGTCCTTGCCGTTGACGTACACGTGCACGGCGCCCGCGTTGCCGATCACCAGCTTGATCTGCTTGGGGTCGGTGAAGGTCTGGTCCTGGCCTTCCTCGATGTTGTTCTGGAACAGCGACTTCCCGGCGCCGTCCACCGCCGAGACCCAGCTGGTGTCCTTCTCGGCGACCAGCTTCACGGTGACCTTGTCGGCCGGGGCGGCGGCGATCGCCGGGGCGCTTGGCGCCGGGGCGGGCGGCTGCACGGCCGGGGTGGCGGCGGGGGCCGCCGGGGCGACCGAGCCGGTGCCGGAGCCGGAGGGCAACGGGGCGCTGGCCGAGCCGGTGGTGCCGGTCCCGGTCTTGCCGTTCACCAGGTTGAAGCCGATGATCCCGACCACCGCGACGATCGCGGCGACCATCGCCACCGTCCAGTTCGGCCGGCCCCGGCCGGGGACCTTGATCGGGCCGCTCTCGATCAGCTCGGTGGGCCGCTTGGAGGCCGGCGAGCCGCCGTGCGCGGCGTCGTAGCGGGCCACCAGCGCCTCGCCGTCGACGCCGACCAGCCGGGCGATCGCACGGATGTGGCCGCGGGCGTAGAAGTCGCCCCCGCACCGGCCGAAGTCGTCCTCCTCGATGGAGTGCACGATCGGCACCCGGACCCGGGTGGCACTGCTCACCTGATCCACCGTGAGTCCGGCCGCGATCCGGGCGGCGGACAGCACCCGGCCGATGCTCGGGGCATCGGCCGCCGGTTCCGCGGCGCCGGCGGGCGGGGCGGGGATCGGGGCGTTCTCGCGGTCGGGGGACTTGCCGATGGTCACGGTGCACGCCTTTCGAGCGGTGGGCCACCTGCTGGGGAACAGTCTAGGGGCGCGGGCGGATCGTTTCTCAAGCGGAACAGGCCCGAATGCGCTCGGCCGCCCCGGCCCGGGGCCGGGCGTGCACTGACCGCCCGTCAGTGCGGGGGGCCGCCGTCCCCGGGGCCCCCGCACCGCCGCCCGCGCGTCCGGTGTCGCTCATGGGACGCGGTGCGCACCCGATCGGTTCCGTACCCGGCCGCCTACCCCCCTCCGGCCGGGTGAACACCCGTCAACGGTCACGGCCGCCTCAGCCGCGGATGGAGACGATCACCCCGTCCAGCTCCTCCGGCTTCACCAGGACGTCGCGGGCCTTGGAGCCCTCGCTCGGACCGACGATGCCGCGCGACTCCATGAGGTCCATCAGCCGCCCGGCCTTGGCGAAGCCCACCCGCAGCTTGCGCTGGAGCATCGAGGTGGAGCCGAACTGGGTGGAGACGACCAGCTCGGCCGCCTGGATCAGCAGCTCCAGGTCGTCGCCGATCTCCTCGTCGATCTCCTTCTTCGGCCCGCCGCCGACCATCACGTCGTCCCGGTAGACGGCGGACAGCTGGTCCTTGCAGTGCTTGACCACGGCGGCGATCTCGGCCTCGGTGACGAACGCGCCCTGCATGCGGATCGGCTTGCTGGCGCCCATCGGCAGGAACAGCGCGTCACCCTTGCCGATCAGCTTCTCGGCGCCGGGCTGGTCCAGGATGACCCGGGAGTCGGCCATCGCCGAGGTGGCGAAGGCGAGCCGGGAGGGCACGTTGGCCTTGATCAGACCGGTGACCACGTCGACCGAGGGCCGCTGGGTGGCCAGCACCAGGTGGATGCCGGCCGCGCGGGCGAGCTGGGTGATCCGGACCACCGAGTCCTCGACGTCGCGCGGGGCGACCATCATGAGGTCGGCCAGCTCGTCGACGATCACCAGCAGGTACGGGTACGGCGTCAGCTCGCGCTCGCTGCCGAGCGGCGGGGTGACGGTGCCGGCCCGGACCGCCGCGTTGAAGTCGTCCACGTGCCGGAAGCCGAACGCGGCGAGGTCGTCGTAGCGCATGTCCATCTCGCGGACCACCCACTGGAGGGCCTCGGCGGCCTTCTTCGGGTTGGTGATGATCGGCGTGATGAGGTGCGGGATGCCCTCGTAGGCGGTCAGCTCGACCCGCTTGGGGTCGACCAGCACCATCCGCACCTCGTCCGGGGTGGCCCGGGCGAGGATCGAGGTGATCAGGCAGTTGATGCAGGACGACTTGCCGGCGCCGGTCGCGCCGGCCACCAGGATGTGCGGCATCTTGGCGAGGTTGGCCATCACGGTGTGGCCCTCGACGTCCTTGCCCATGCCGACGACCATCGGGTGGGTGTCCTCGGCGGCGGTGCGCGAGCGCAGCAGGTCGCCGAGGTTGACCATCTCGCGGTCCCGGTTGGGGATCTCGATGCCGACCGCGGACTTCCCCGGGATCGGGCTGATGATCCGCACGTCCGGGCTGGCCACCGCGTAGGCGATGTTCTTGGCGAGCGCGGTGATCCGCTCGACCTTGACCGCGGGGCCGAGCTCGACCTCGTAGCGGGTGACCGTCGGGCCTCGGGTGAAGCCGGTCACCCGGGCGTCCACCTTGAACTCGGAGAAGGTCCCGGTGAGCTGGGCCACCACCTCGTCGTTGAGGGCGCTGCGGGCCTTGGCGGGGCCGCCGCGCTCCAGCAGGTCGAGCGAGGGCAGGGCGTAGGTGAGGCCCTCCGCGAGCTGGAGCTGCTCCATCCGGACCGGCGCGGGGCCGTGCTCCTCGGGCGCGCCGGCGCCGGCGCCGCCGGTGCGGGCGGCCGGGACGGCGGCCTCCTCCGGCGGGGCGGTGCGGTCCTGCACCTGGTGCATCATGTCCGCCACCGCCGAGGAGGCGGGCACGCCGTAGACCAGCGCGCCGTCCAGGTCGGCGGCGGCGCCGGCGGCGAGGTTGCGGGTGGTGTACGGGTCCAGGGGCTCCTTGGCGAACATGTCCGGCTCGTCCGCGGGCGCCTCGTCGGGCTTGCGCCTGCGGCGGCGCCGACGGGCGGCCACCTCGTCGGAGGGGTCGTCACCGTCCGTGTCCACGGTGAACGGCAGCGCGGCGGGGTCGGCGTCCTCGGGGGGTTCGTTGGAGAGTTCGCGCTCCGGCGCACGCCCCTCGGCGAGGTCCTGCGGTCCGGGTTCGACCACGCCCAGCCGGACACCGACCGCGCGCATCCGCTCGGGGATCCGGTTGACCGGGGTGGCGGTGGTGACGAGCAGGCCGAAGAAGGCCAGCAGCAGGAGCAGCGGCACCGCGAGGGCCGGCCCGGCGGCGGCCATCATCGGGGTGGACGCGGCCCAGCCGATGATCCCCCCGGCCGTCCTTATCCGGGTCGCGCCGCTGCCCATCACGGGCGCGCCGCAGCCGATGTGGACCAGGCCGAGCACGCCGACCAGCAGGGTGGTCAGGCCGATCATGATCCGGCCGTTGGCCTCCGGCAGCTCCGGGTGGCGCATCAGCCGGATCGCGACGGCCGCCAGCAGGAACGGCACCAGCACGTCGAGCCGGCCGAACAGGCCGGAGACCACGTTGGTGGCCGCCTCGCCCAGCCAGCCCTGCGGGCTGAACCAGGTGCCGGCGGCGGTGACCAGCGCCAGCGCGAGCAGCAGCAGGCCGAGGCCGTCCTTGCGGTGCGCCGGGTCCAGGTTCTTCGCGCCGTCGCCGAAGCCCCGAAAGACGGCGCCGATCGCGTGCGCCGCGCCGAGCCAGACGGCGCGCACGGCGCGCAGGAGTATCGGCCGGGGGGCGGGGGGCGGTGCGGCGGCCTTCCTGGCCGCGGTCTTCTTCGCCGGGGCGGCCTTCTTCGCGGCCGCCTTCTTGGCGGGCGGCTTGGCCGGAGCCTTCGCCGCGGCCTTCTTGGACGGTCCCGGACTCGAATTGCGTGCCGCGCTTCCGGGCGTACGTGTGGCCATGGGTCAGCAGCCTACCGGGGCGCACGAGCTGTGCCCACGTCGTGCGACCGGGGTCCGGAACGTGTCGCCGACACACCGTCACCCCGTCCGGGTTCACCCGGACGGGCGAACCGGGACCGCGCTCAGTCCGTGCCGGGGCGCAGCGCGTCCAGCGCGCGCCGCAGACCGGCCAGCTTGCGCTCCAGGTGCGCCGCGGTGGCCGCCGCACCGCCGTCCTCGGTGCCGTCCAGCTGCTTGGTCAGCGACTCGGCCTGCTCCTCGACCGCCGCCAGCCGGGCCGACAGCTCGCCGAGCAGCGCGCCGCCGATGGCCGGCTCGTTGCCGCTCGCCTCCAGCTGCAGCCGCAGCAGCGCGGCCTGCTCCTTCAGCTGGCAGTTCTTCATGTAGAGGTCGACGAAGACGGAGACCTTGGCGCGCAGCACCCAGGGGTCGAACGGCTTGGAGATGTAGTCCACCGCGCCGGCCGCGTAGCCGCGGAAGGTGTGGTGCGGACCGTGGTTGATCGCGGTCAGGAAGATGATCGGGATGTCCCGGGTGCGCTCGCGGCGCTTGATGTGGGCGGCGGTCTCGAAGCCGTCCATCCCGGGCATCTGGACGTCCAGCAGGATCACCGCGAAGTCGTCGGTGAGCAGCGCCTTGAGCGCCTCCTCGCCGGACGCCGCCCGGACCAGGGTCTGGTCCAGCGCCGAGAGGATCGCCTCCAGCGCCAGCAGGTTCTCCGGCCGGTCGTCGACCAGGAGGATCTTCGCCTTCTGCATCACGACGCGCCCTCCTGTCGCCTGCCTACCTGGGGAAGGCACCCGCGTACTGCCCACCACTACCCCGGTCATGCTAGCCGCACCCCCTCGCCCGGCACATCGCTCCGTCGCGTCCGGATCCGGAGCGGCGCGCAGTCAGTGCACCGGCGTACGCTCACCAGCGAGTCGCCACTCGGTCACTGTTCGCAACGATCGGTGACCCTACCGGGTTCCCGGCCCTCCCCGCCAGCAAACCGCCCGCCCCACCGGCGTGGGTGGCGGCGGGGGCACCGTGGGTGAAACCCACCCCACAGCAGCCGGGAGGAAAACCGCGCGGGGGGGGGGCGGGGGGGGCCCGGCCGGGGGGCGCC
>NZ_JBHVTL010000037.1:0-9867 GCF_042884635.1 Kitasatospora sp. NPDC058115 | reverse complement strand
TCCCCTCACCCGCGTGTCGCCACTCGTTCCCTGTTCGCACCGAGGGGTCACCCTCCGGGGTCCCCGGCCCCCCCCCCCACCAACCCCCCCCCCCCCCCGGCGTCAACCCCGGCGCGAACCCGGGTATCCACGCCCCCGTCATCCGATCGGTTCCAACTCGGGCGGGTCCGGGGACCGATGGGCACGGTCCGGGGGCCCTCAGGGCTTCCGGGGGGTGAGCCGTTCGTGCATCACCGACAGCAGGTGGTCGGTCTCCACCGGCTTGGTGATGTGGTCGGTGGCCCCGGCCGCCAGGGACTTCTCCTTGTCGCCCTTCATCGCCTTCGCGGTCAGCGCGATGATCGGCAGCCCGGCGAACTGGGGCATCCGGCGGATCGCCTCGGTGGTCGCGTAGCCGTCCATCTCCGGCATCATGATGTCCATCAGGACCAGCGCGACGTTCTCGTGCTGCTCCAGCATCTCGATGCCCTCGCGGCCGTTCTCGGCGTACAGCACGGTCAGGCCGTGCTGCTCCAGCACGCTGGTGAGGGCGAACACGTTGCGGACGTCGTCGTCGACGATCAGCACCTGCTCGCCGTCGAAGCGGGTGTCCGTGCGGCCGGACGGGCGGGCCGGGGCCGCTTCGGGCGTCCGCCCCTCCGCCGTCCGTCCCGCGCTCCCGCGCCCCTCGGCGGGCCCGCCCGCGGCACCGCGGCCGCCGGCCGGGCGGGTGTCCGGACGCGCCGCGTCCGCGTCCTCCTGGCGGCGGCGCTCGACGGCGCCCCGGCGGCGCACCTCCACCAGCTCGCGCACCTCCTGGGCCCAGTGGTCGGCCGGGCTCTCGCCCACCGGCACCGGCGTCCCGACCGGGGTCACCCCGACCGAGGCGCGCAGCGCGCCCGCGTTCGCCCCGGGCTGCCCGGAGGCGTCCGGCGCCTCGGTGCGCAGCGGCAGGTACAGGGTGAAGGTCGAGCCCCTGCCCAGCTCGCTCTCGGCGTGGATCTCACCGCCGAGCAGCCGGGCGATCTCCCGGCTGATCGACAGCCCGAGGCCGGTGCCGCCGTACTTGCGGCTGGTGGTGCCGTCGGCCTGCCGGAACGGCTCGAAGATCTCCCGCAGCTTGTTGCCGGGGATCCCGATGCCGGTGTCGGAGACCGTGAAGGCGATCAGCGGGTCGTCCGGGCCCTTGATCGCGCCCGCCTCCAGCAGCTGCTCGCGCACGTGCTGCGGCGTGCCCCGGCCGGCCGGGGCGATCGAGAAGTCGACGGCGCCGGTGTCGGTGAACTTCACCGCGTTGGAGATGAGGTTGCGCAGCACCTGCTGGAGCCGCTGCTCGTCGGTGTGCAGGGTGACCGGCAGGGCCGGCGAGACCCGCACCCCGAACTCCAGGTTCTTGTCCAGCGCGACCGGCTGGAAGGTCGCCTCGACGTAGTCGACCAGCTGGACCAGGGCGATCCGGGCCGGCCGGACGTCCATCTTGCCCGCCTCGACCTTGGACAGGTCGAGGATGTCGTTGATCAGCTGGAGCAGGTCGGAACCGGCGCCGTGGATGGTGTCGGCGAACTCGACCTGCTTGGGCGAGAGGTTGCCCTCGTTGTTGTCGGACAGCAGCTTGGCCAGGATCAGCAGCGAGTTGAGCGGGGTGCGCAGCTCGTGCGACATGTTGGCCAGGAACTCGCTCTTGTACCGGGAGGCCAGCGCGAGCTGCTCGGCGCGCTCCTCCAGGACCTGCCGGGCCTCCTCGATCTCGCTGTTCTTGATCTCGATGTCCCGGTTCTGCTGGGCGAGTTGCTCGGCCTTCTCCTGCAACTCCTCGTTGGTGCGCTCCAGCTCCTCCTGGCGCGCCTCCAATTCGGCCGACCGCATCGAGAGTTCGGCGGTCAGCCGCTGGGACTCCAGCAGCAGGCCCTCGGTCTTGGTGTTGACGCTGATGGTGTTGACGGTGACGCCGATGAGGTCGGCGATCTGGTTGAGGAAGTCCAGCGCGACGGTGGTGAAGGAGCTGAAGGTGGCCAGCTCGATCACGCCCAGCAGCCGGCCCTCGAACAGCACCGGCAGCACCACGATGTGGGCCGGGGAGGCCTCGCCCAGGCCGGAGGCGATCTTCAGGTACCCGGGCGGCGCCTCCTTGAGGATGATCGCCCGCTTCTCCACCGCCGCCTGGCCGATCAGCGACTCGCCGGGCCGGAAGGTGGTCGGCATCGCCCGCCGCTGGTAGCCGTAGCTGCCGATCAGCCGCAGCACGGTGTCGTTCTCGTCGTCGTCCTCGGTGATCAGCTCGGCGGTGCGGCCGGCCGGCTGGGCGAGGAAGAACGCGCCGTGCTGCGCCGAGACCACCGGGGTGAGCTCGGTCATGATCAGCGAGGCCACCGCCTCCAGGTCGCGCCGCCCCTGCAGCAGGCCGGAGATCCGGGCCAGGTTGGTCTTCAGCCAGTCCTGCTCCTGGTTGGTGCGGGTGGTCTCGCGCAGGTTGGCGATCATCTGGTTGATGTTGTCCTTGAGCTCGTCGAGCTCGCCGGCGGCGTCCACGTCGATCCGCAGCGACAGGTCGCCCCTGGTCACGGCGGTGGCGACCTGCGCGATCGCGCGCACCTGCCGGGTGAGGTTGTTGGCCAGCTCGTTGACGGACTCGGTGAGGTCCTGCCAGGTGCCGTCCACGCCCGGCACCCGCGCCTGGCCGCCCAGGCGGCCGTCGGTGCCCACCTCGCGGGCGACCCGGGTGACCTCGTCGGCGAACGCCGACAGCTGGTCCACCATGGTGTTGATGCTGGTCTTGAGCTCCAGGAACTCGCCGCGCGCGTCGACGTCGATCTTCTGCGACAGGTCGCCGCGGGCCACCGCCGTGATCACCAGCGCGATGTTCCGCACCTGACCGGTGAGGTTGTTGGCCATCAGGTTGACGTTGTCGGTCAGGTCCTTCCAGATCCCGGCCACGCCCGGCACGCTCGCCTGGCCGCCCAGGGTCCCGTCGGTGCCCACCTCGCGGGCCACCCTGGTGACCTCCACCGCGAAGGCCGACAGCTGGTCGACCATGGTGTTGAGCGTCCCGGCCAGGCCGGCAACCTCGCCCTGCGCCTCGATGCTGATCTTCTTGGAGAGGTCGCCGGAGGCCACCGCGGCCGCCACCTCGGCGATGTTCCGCACCTGACTGGTCAGGTTGGACGCCATGAAGTTGACGTTGTCGGTCAGGTCCTTCCAGATGCCCGACACCCCGCGCACCCGGGCCTGGCCGCCGAGGTTCCCCTCGGTGCCCACCTCGCGCGCCACCCGGGTGACCTCGTCGGCGAACGCCGACAGCTGGTCCACCATGGTGTTCACAGTGGTGACCAGTTCGAGGATCTCGCCCCGGGCGTCGACGGTGATCTTCTTCGAGACGTCACCGCGGGCCACCGCCGTGGTCACCTCGGCGATGTTGCGGACCTGGCTGGTCAGGTTGTTGGCCATCAGGTTGACGCTGTTGGTGAGGTCCTTCCAGGTGCCGGACACCCCCGGCACACTCGCCTGGCCGCCGAGGATGCCCTCGGTGCCGACGTCCCGGGCCACCCGGGTCACCTCGTCCGCGAAGGCGCCCAGCTGGTCGACCATCGTGTTGATGGTGTTCTTCAGCTCCAGGATCTCCCCGCGCGCGTCCACCTGGATCTTCTGCGAGAGGTCGCCCCGGGCGACGGCGGTGGTCACCTGGGCGATGTTGCGCACCTGGTCGGTGAGGTTGTTCGCCATGAAGTTGACGTTGTCGGTGAGGTCCCGCCAGACGCCGGCCGCCCAGGGCACCTGCGCCTGGCCGCCGAGCCGGCCCTCGGTGCCCACCTGGCGGGCCACCCGGGTCACCTGTTCGGCGAAGCCCGAGAGCTGGTCGACCATCGTGTTGATGGTGTTCTTCAGCTCCAGGATCTCCCCGCGGGCGTCCACCTCGATCTTCTGCGAAAGGTCGCCGCGCGCCACCGCCGTGGTCACCTGCGCGATGCTGCGGACCTGACCCGTCAGGTTGTCCGCCATGAAGTTCACCGAATCGGTGAGGTCGCGCCACACCCCGGCGACGCCCGGCACCTGGGCCTGACCGCCCAGCCGGCCCTCGGTGCCCACGTCCCGGGCCACCCGGGTCACCTGCGCCGCGAAGCCGTTCAGCTGGTCCACCATCGTGTTGACGGTGTTCTTCAGCTCCAGCATCTCGCCGGCCACCTCGACCGTCACCTTGCGCGACAGGTCGCCCTTGGCCACCGCGGTGGTCACCTGCGCGATGTTGCGCACCTGGGCGGTCAGCCGGCCGGCCATGGTGTTGACCGAGTCCGCGAGGTCCTTCCAGCTGCCGGAGACGCTGCGGACCTTCGCCTGGCCGCCCAGCTTGCCCTCGGTGCCGACCTCACGGGCCACCCGGGTCACCTCGTCGGTGAACTCCGACAGCTGGTCCACCAGCCCGTTGACGGTCCGGCCGATCTTCAGGTACTCGCCGCGCAGCGGGTGGCTCACCCCGTTGCTGTGCAGCGAGCGCAGCTCCATCTTCTGGTCCAGGTCGCCCTCGGCGATCGAGGTCAGCACCCGGCCCACCTCGGACATCGGCCGCGCCAGGTCGTCGATCAGCGCGTTGCAGTTGTCGACGGCCGCCATCCAGGCGCCCTCGCCGGCGCCGGTCTCCAGCCGCTCGTTCAGCCGGCCCTCGCGGCCCACCGCCCGCCGCACCCGGGCCAGCTCACCCGTGAGGTGCTGGTTGCGCTCCGCGACCTCGTTGAACACCGCGGCGATCTCCGCCAGCGGACCGTCCCCGGGCACCGTCAGCCGGCGCCGGAAGTTTCCGTCCCGCATCGCCGTCAGCGCGGCGAGCAGCTTGCGCAGCTCGGCCGGCTCGGCGCCGCGGTTGTGGTTGACACGCCGGCCGGCCGCGCTCCGCGGCGCGGCCCCGGGGCGCCCGCCACGCTGAGCGGGCGGCGTCGTACCGGTTGCGTCCTTGGTGGCCGAACTCAACGGGCCCCTCCCAGATCGTGAACTGTCCGGCGCCCGCACCGCGCGCCCCGCCGGGCCCGCCGCGCAGCACCGTCCCGGCGCTACCGTCCCGGCGGCCGGTCGGGCCGGCCGGGACCCGCGACGACGGTACTGCTCGGACCGGACATCGCGGACCCCCCAGTCTGGCAGCACTCGCGCCCGGTACAAGCGCGGTTGCACTCGGTTGGTGCCGCCCGGTGCGAAACGGGTGGGCAGAATCACCCTCCGGTGCCTGTTTCGACTCCCCGCCCCCACGGGGAACCAAGCGGAAAGTAGGGTGGAGCGCTGCACCGGGCCACAACCGCCCGGCGGCGCCGCCCACACCGCCGGCGCGCACCGGGATTCGGCGCCGCACCCCGGACAGCCAGGGCCAGAGCAGAGGAGACGTGGCAACGTGGTCACCGCGCGCGCAGCCGCCACCTTCGAACCCGTGGGCCGGTCGGCCGGGGCCGCCCGTTCCTTCGTCCGGGACGCGCTGCTGGGCTGGGGCCTGCCCGAGGTCGTCGACGACGCCGTGGTCCTGGTCAGCGAGCTCGTCACCAACGCGGTCGTGCACGCCGGCACCGCCGCCGAGGTCTGCTGCCTGCGCGAGGACGGCACCGTCCGGATCGAGGTGACCGACCACCACCCCGAACGCGGTCTGCCCAGCTTCCCGGACGTCCCCGCCACCGCGTCCGACCACTACGCCGACGCCGACGGCGAGGGCGGCCGCGGCCTGCTGATGTGCGCCGCGCTCGCCGAACGCTGGGGCGTCGAGTACGGCTCCGGCCGCAAGACCGTCTGGTTCCGGCTCGCCCTGCCCGCGCACACCGCCGGCACCCGCTACGCGCTGCCCGCCGCCCCCGGCGGCGAACTGCCCCACAGCCACGGCCCGATCCGCGTCGCCGTCGTCCAGCTCGACGACGACGGCCGGGTGCTCGCCTGGAACCCCGACGCCGAGGCGCTCTTCCAGCACCCCGCCGACACCGTGCTCGGCCGCCCCTGGGCCGACCTCGCCGTCTGGCCGCAGGACGCCGACGGCGGCCTCGGCCTCGCCGCCGTCCTGCGGCTCGCCCGCTGGGAGGGCGGCTACGCACTGCGCCGCGCCGACGGCACCGCCCTGGACGTCTACGGCGTCCAGGTCCGTCTGCGCGACACCGACGGCACCCCGAGCACCCTGTGTCTGCTCGTCCTCGACGACGACCGCGCCGTCCTGCGCTCCCCCGCCCGCGCCCTGCCCGGCGAGCGCGGCGAACCCGCCACCCGGCTCGACCTGCTGGCCGGCCTCGGCACCGGCGAGGACCTCGACACCCTGCTCCAGCACACCGTCGAACGCGCCCGCGACCTGCTCGACGCCGACGCCGCCTACCTGCTGCTCACCACCGACGACGAGGCCGAGTTCGAGCTGCGCGCCAGCGCCGGGCTGCCCGCCGCGCCGCGCCCGCACAGCCGCTTCCCGGTCGACACCGGCAACCGCTACGACTCGCCCCGCCTCCCCTCCGTCCACGAGGACCTCGCCGCCCGGCCGACCGGGCTGCCCGTCCTCGACGACAGCGGGCTGCGCTCCCTGCTCACCGTCCCGCTCAAGGTCGAGGGCCGGCTGATCGGCTCGCTCGGCATCGCCACCGGCACCCCCGGCCGTTACGACAACGAGGACGCGCTGCGGCTCCAGTTCGCCGCCGACCGGCTCGCCCTGGCCGTCGAGTCCACCCGGCTCGCCGAACTCGAACGGCTCCGCCGCGGCTCGCTCTCCTTCCTCGTCGAGGCCTCCGACCTGCTCGCCGGTACCCTCGAACACGAGCAGACGCTCGCCCTGATGGCGCAGATGGCCGTCCCCACCCTCGCCTCCTGGTGCGCCGTCTACACCAACGGCGACCACGGCGCCGCCGCCTCGCTCGCCTTCGTCCTGCACGAGGACGAGGACCGCATCGACCCACTGCGCGCCCTGCTCGACAAGACACCCGCCCCGGAGGCCGGCCCGACCCACGGCACCCGCTTCTGGAGCGCCCCCGCCGAGACCGCCGGTGGCAGCGGCTTCGCCCACGAACCCGGCCTCACCGGCCTGCTCGGCGAGACCGTCGTCCTGCCGCTGACCGCCCGCAACCGGGTGATCGGCCTGCTCGCCCTCGGCACCTCGGCCGGCGTGCGGTTCCGCCAGGAGGTCCTGGAACTCGCCGAGGACCTCTCGCGCCGGGCCGCCCTCGCCCTCGACAACTCGCGCCTCTACTCCGAGCGCACCGCCACCAGCCAGGCCCTGCAACGCAGCCTGCTGCCCCCGGAGCTGCCCGACATCCCGGGCGTCGAGGTGGACGTCTACTACCAGGCCGCCGGCGAGGGCAACGAGGTCGGCGGCGACTTCTACGACCTCTTCCCGATCCGCGAGGGCACCTACGGCTTCGCGATCGGCGACGTCTGCGGCACCGGCCCGGAGGCCGCCTCGGTCACCGGCCTCGCCCGGCACTCACTGCGGCTGCTCGCCCGCGAGGGCCTGGACGCCCCGCAGGTCCTCAGCCGGCTCAACGCCGCCATCCTGGACGAGGGCGCCCGCAGCCGCTTCCTCACGCTGCTGTACGGCGAACTGACGCCCCGTCCGGACGGCAGCACCGAACTCTCGCTGGTCTGCGCCGGCCACCCGCTGCCGCTGCGCCTGCGCACCGACGGCCGGGTCGACCGGGCCGCCACCCCACAGCCGCTGCTCGGCGTCATGGACGACCTCGACCTCACCGCCGAGCGGCTGGTGCTCAACCCCGGCGAGGTCCTGCTCTGCGTCACCGACGGCGTCACCGAACGCCGCGAGGGCCGGCGGATGCTGGGCGACGACGGCCTCGCCGAGGTGCTCACCGGCTGCACCGGCCTCACCGCCGGGGCGGTCGCGCTGCGCGTCCAGCGCGCGGTCGAGCGCTTCGCCCCGGAGCCGCCCTCCGACGACATGGCGATCCTCACCCTGCGGGTGCCGACCCAGCGGAGCGCCTGACCGCACCGGGGCGACTCCTGTCGCACCGGCTGTCGGAGCGTGACCGAACCGTGCCTGACAGCGTCACAAAATGTGCGATTCACAAGGGTACAAGCCCGTTCACCCTGGGTAGACCGATCTCACCGGGGAATCCCCCGGAGGGGACGTGACCAGCGGCTCTCCCGCTGGCCCAGCACTCGGACCGCAGCCGTCGCACGCTCCAGCCGTGCGCGCCCGGAGCGGTCACGCGCCTTCACCTCATCGACACTCACCCGCGTTCACTGCGCCCTGCGCGCGCCCATGAGTGAAAGGAGCCTCCGGTGAGCAACGAAGCTACCGGGGCACTGAACGCCCGCTCGACCGGCGCCGACGCGGGTAACCTCGGTTACCTCGCGCTCGGCCTGACCCTGCTCGCCTACGGGCTGCTCTCCACCGGCATCCTCAGCGGCACCGCCGCCGGGAACTCGGCCCACCTCGCGCACATCCTCGGCGGCCTCACCCTGTTCATCGCGGGCCTCTGGCAGTTCCGCGGCGGCGAGGGCTTCACCGGCACCGCCTTCACCAGCCTCGGCGCCTTCTGGGCCACCTGGTCCACCGCCTCCGGGGCCGGCAAGAACGCAGCCGGCCTGTTCCTGCTCCTGTGGGCCCTGCTCGCCCTCACCCTGACCGCGGCCAGCTGGAACGCGGGCCTGTTCAGCCGCGCCGTCTACGGCCTGCTGACGCTCTCCCTGGTGCTCTCCGCGATCGCCACCTTCAGCACCACCGCCGGCCTCGCCAAGACGGCCGGCTGGATCGCCGCCGCCTCCGGCCTGGCGGCCTGGTACTGGGCCACCTCCGCGCTGACCAACAGCGCGTGGGGCCGCGAGGTCCTGCCGGTCAAGTAAACGGCGGGTGAACCGGCGGGCCGGACCCTCCCCCCACGGGGCCCGGCCCGCCGTCCTGCCGTGCCGCCGTTCAGCCGCGGACGGCGAGATCCTCCCGCTCCGGCGCCGGCCGGACCTCCCCCGCACGGCGGGCCCGCCACCGGGCCGCGCCGCGCTGCGCCGCGTAGGCCAGCAGCAGGATCGCCACCGCGACCAGACCGTCCGCCCAGAAGTGGTTGGCCGTCACCACCACGACCGTGATCGTCAGCACCGGGTGCAGCACGATCAGCCAGCGCAGCGGACTCCTGGACACCCGCACGACCGCGACCGCCACCAGCACGCACCACGCCACGTGCACCGACGGCATCGCCGACAGCTGCGCGGCCTTCACCACCCCTCCGACCGCGTTGCCGTACACCGACTGCCCGTACTCCGCCGCGACGTCGACGAACCCGTTCTCCGGCAGCATCCGGGGCGGCGCCACCGGGAGGAACTGCACGGCCAGGCAGACCGCCGTCGTGATGACCACCGTCGTCCGCACCCATGCGTACCGTTCGCGGTGTCTCAGGAAGACCCAGAGCAGCACCGCGATCATCACCGTGAAGTGCATCGACGCGTAGTAGTAGTTCGCCAGCTTCACCAGCGCCGGGTACGGCGTCACCGCGGCCTGCCAGGACGCCTCGTCGGGCAGCCCGAAGGCCAGCTCCGTCCGGTGGATCCAGCGCGCCCGGTCCAGCGCGTGTTCGGTGCTCATCAGCGAGAGGCGGCCGACCAGCTGCCACAGCGCGAACAGCGCGAGCAAGGTGCCGGCCTCCCGGAGGACCGCCGCGAGACCCGCCCTCCGCACCCGGGCGGCCGCGTAGGAGCCACCGTAGAGAGCCACCGCGGCGCCCCCTGCGGACTGCCAGGTCAGGGTCAGGTTCTGCAACGGTTCGCGCCTCTCCACCAAGCTCCGACGTGGTGGGGAGACGTTAACGCAAAAAGACCCCCTCCTGAACCGGAGGGGGTCTTTTTGGAATGATTGTTCGGCGGCGTCCTACTCTCCCACAGGGTCCCCCCTGCAGTACCATCGGCGCTGTGAGGCTTAGCTTCCGGGTTCGGAATGTAACCGGGCGT
>NZ_JBHVTL010000036.1:76602-89310 GCF_042884635.1 Kitasatospora sp. NPDC058115 | reverse complement strand
CTCTGTCGTGGGCCGCGTCTTTTTTTTAAAACCCCCGGGCGCTCGCCCGTGTGGTGGGTGCGGCGCCCCCGGGTGCGCCGGCGGGCCAAGCACGTGCTTCGCCGGCCGGATCACCGGGGCCGATCACCTGGACGGAGACCCGATCAGAAGATGATCTTCCAGCCGTCGATGCGGCCCGAGTCGCCGCGGTACACGTCCTGCACCCGCAGCCGCCAGGTGCCGTTGCCGAGCTGCGCGGAGGCGTCCACCGTGTAGGTCTCGACGACGTTGTCCGCCGAGTCGTTGAGGTTGCTCTTCTTCAGCGAGTACACCGTGCCGTCCGGGCCGACCAGGTCGATGACCAGGTCACCGCGCCAGGTGTGCTTGATGTCCACGGCGACCTTGAGGTCGCTCGGCGCCCGGCCGGCGATCCGGCCGACGACGATGTCCGAGAAGACCGCCGGGCCCCCGTCCGGGACCGGGACGGCGGTGGTGTTCGCGAAGATGCCCGGGGAGACCTTCCAGGTGAACGTCGTCGACAGCCTGCTGTGGTGGGAGGCCTTGGCGGTGACGGTGACCGTGGAGGTGGCGGCGACGGTCGGGGTGCCGGTGATCCGGCCGGTGACCGGGTGGAGCGACAGGCCCTCGGGGAGGCCGGTCGCGTGGTAGGTGACGGCACCGGGGTTGAAGTTGGTGGCCTTGACCCGCAGCTCGACGGGGGCGCCGACCTCGGTCACCTGGTCGCCGACGGCGTCGAGCAGGAGGCCGTCGACGACCCGCGGGCCGACGTTGATCGCGGCCCAGGCGTTCGCGGTGTTCTGGTACGTCGCGCTGGTCTGCCCGTACAGGTCGGCGGCGGCCTGGAGGGTGGCGACGCGGGCGGCGGCGTAGTTGGTGGACGAGGTCATGTAGGTGGTCAGCGCCCGGTACCAGATCCTGGCGGCGGCGTCCCGGCCGATGGCGGTGACCGCCAGGCCGTCGGAGGTCGGGGAGTCGTAGGCCACGCCGTTGACGGTCTTGGCGCCGCTGCCCTCGGAGGCCAGGTAGAACCAGTGGTTGGCCGGACCGGAGGAGTAGTGCACGTCGACGGAACCGACGTCGGACGACCAGTAGTCCCGTGACCTGCCGTCCTTGGAGGGCTTGTCCATGTAGCGCAGCGGGGTGCCGTCGCCCCTGATGTCGATCTTCTCGCCGACCAGGTAGTCGCCCTTGTCCTCGGGGTTGCCGGCCCAGAACTCGATGGCGGCGGCCATGATGTCGGAGGTGGCCTCGTTCAGGCCGCCGGACTCGCCGCTGTAGATCAGGCCCGCGGTGGCCGAGGTGATGCCGTGGGTCATCTCGTGGCCGCCGACGTCGATCGAGGTCAGCGGCTTGACGTTGCCCGCGCCGTCGCCGTAGGTCATGCAGAAGCAGCTGTCGGACCAGAACGCGTTGACGTAGTTCTTGCCGTAGTGGACCCGGGTGTGGGCGCCGACGCCGTCGTCCTTGATGCCGTTGCGGCCGTGGACGTCCTTGTAGTAGTCCCAGGTGAGTTGGGCGCCGTAGGCGGCGTCCACGGCGGCGGTCTGCCGGTTGGCGACGGTGCCGTCGCCCCAGGTGTCGGTCGGGTTGGTGAACAGCGTCCTGGTGCCGGTGGTGCCGTTCAGGTCGTAGGTGCTGTGACCGCCGCGGGTGGGGTCGGTCAGCGCGTAACCGCCGCCGGCCGCCGGCGAGGTGCCGATGGCGACCTGGCCCGAGTACTGGCTGGTGCCGACGCCGGTCTCGATGGCCTGGTACTCGAAGATCTTCTTGCCCGAGCCCGCGTCGGTGATGACGTGCAGCTCGGACGGCGTGCCGTCCTCCTGCGTGCCCGTCACGACCGTCTCCCACGCGAGCCGCGGGGTGCCGGACGCGGCCCAGACCACCTTGCGGGCGCTGTCGGCCGCCGGGTCCTGCACCTTCGCACTCGCGGCGCTCTCCAGCGCGAGGCCCTTCGCCGCCTCGGAACCCTCCCCGGCGGTGGTGTCGACGGCGATGTCCGCCTCGGTGGCCCTGGTGACGCCCTTGCCGGAGCCGTCCCGGGCGGTGTGGACCACCAGATCGCCGCCGAGGACCGGCAGTCCGTCGAAGGTCCGCTCATAGCGGGTGTGCACGGTGCCGTCCGCGTCCTTGGTGACGCCCCTGACGACCAGCGCCTCCTTCGAGCCCAGGTTCAGCGACCTGGCGGCCTCCGCCCGGTTCGCGTCGGCGGCCGCCAGCAGCTCACCGCGCTGCTGGGCCGAGAGCTCCACCGGCAGCGCACCGGCGAACGCCCGCGCCTCGGCGGGCGCCCCGGCCGGGGCCTCCTCGGCGGCCGCGACACCGGCCGGCAGCGCGGCCGCGATCATCGCGGCGCCGGCGATCAACGCGCTTGCGGTGACGGACTTTCTGGGGGATCGAGTCACACGGAACTCCTTCTGCGACGGCCGGGTCTGGGCGGCCGGAGTCAGCCGGGCGGTCGAGGGTGATGCCGCCCGGGAGAGCTGGTGGTTCGAGTCGCTGGAACGGTCTTCGACGTGCTCGCCGCGCCCTGCGGGGCTCGTGCGACCTGCGCGGGCCGATGCGGCGACGGGACGGTACAGTGCCAGTTTTGGTGGGAACACGTCACCCGCACGGCACCAAGTTGGCCGAAATGCTTCGCCACGGGGGCGCTGTCCGGGAAATTGGCCGTCGGCAGGCGGGCTCCGCCGGGCCCGTCGCGCCCGTCACGACGGAGGCCCCGCCCCCGGAACGCCGGAACGGGGCAGGGCCTTCGTGAGCGGGGGGCCGCAACCCCCTGCGGGCTTCAGCGCAGCAGGACCGAGAGGAGCTCGGCGAGGGTCGGGCCCGAGTCCGCGGGATGACGCAGCTGCTTGCTGTCGATCACCGTGTAGTGATTGGTGCGGCCGTTGCGCTGGTGACTGAGGTAGCCGGCCTCTTCGAGGTCGACGATGATCCGCTGGACGGCGCGCTCGGTGAGCAGGCACTGGGCGGCGAGGTCACGCACCCGGATGCCGGGGTCGCGGGCGATCTGGACGAGCACGCGGGCGTGATTGGTCAGGAACGTCCACTGCCGCGCGAGAGGGGTGCCGTCGTCCATGGGCCGATTATACGTCCGGCGATTCACGACGATCAAAACACGACACTATTTTCGTGCAATGGTTGACAGGCATTGCCCGGGGGCGAACAGTGGAGGCACGTCAAGACCCGCACCGCCCGCGCAGCCACCGTCGCGCGGAGCCCTCCCGGGAGTTGGTCCCGTGACCCAGATGACCCGGCACGAACTGGAACGGCTCGCCGCGTTCCTCACCGAGCGCATCGGTGTGCCCCGCGAGCACGGCGACCACGCCGGCGAGGTCGAGCCGCTGCGCCGACGGCTGCGGCACTCCGTCACCGGCATCGACGCCTACCTGGTCGCCGCCGAGGCGGACAGCCCCGCCGCCGTGCACCTGAGGGACGCCGCGCTGGACCTGTGGCAGGGACTGGAGCGCCTCGCCGACGCCTGGGCCGACGCACCCGTCACGGCCGCCGCCGGCGGGGCGCCGGGCGCGGGCCCGAGGGAGGGCCGGCCGTGAGTCCGTGGCTGAAGTCCGAAACCGTCCGGGTCGGGGAGACCGTGGTCTGCCGCTTCTCCGGCGATCTGAGCATGGACAGCGAGGCCGAGGCCGCGGAGGTCCTGCACCTGGCGCTCGACCAGGGTCCGGCGGTGCTGGCCGTCGACCTCGCCGACGTGGGGCTCTTCACCTCCAGCGGCCTCAACCTGCTCCTCATCACCCGCCGCAGGGCCCTGGCCGCCGGGATCCCCCTCGTCCTGATCGCCCCCTGCCCGATGGCCCGCCGGGTGCTGGACCTCACCGACGCCGCACCCCTCTTCCCCGTCCACGCCACCGCCGAGGAAGCCGACCGCCACGGCCGCACCGCACCCGCCCGGCGGCACGCCGCCTCGCGCGAGAGCTGAGCGGACCGTCAGCTCTCCCAGTCGACGGATGCCACCGCCCCGTGCCGGGTCGCTCCGACGGCGAGTATCTGGTCGCTGAGATCGGGTTCGAACACGTAGTCCAGGACGACCGGCGGCCGGTCGGACACCCCGCCCAGCCACAGCCCGACGCCGTTCAGACGCATGGCCGCGACGAAGGCCGCCGTCCCGACCTCGTCGCCCGCCGCCTCCCGGACGAGACGGCCGGCCGCCCCGCTGCCCTCCAGCTCCTCCAGGTGGAAGTCGACGAAGGAGCGGTCCCCGTCCAGGTACGTTCGCAGAGCCGCACGCGCGGCCGCGTCGAGCGCCGGCAGGCCGGTGAGGCACGCGGCGAGATCGTCCAGCTCCCCGGCGTCCGGCGCACTGGACGGCCCGGCCCACAGCAGGACCTCGACCTCGTCGTCCCCCACCTGCGAGGTGCCCCGCCAGATGATGTCGGTGTCGCGGAGCGCACCGGTGTCCACGTGCCCGAAGTGGGCGTGCTCAAGGGCCTTCATGCGAGACGTTCCGCCTTCCTGTGGTGCCGGCCCGTCGCGCGAACAGGCGGCGCCCGGATCGGCGTCCACCGCGGCCGGAGTGATTCAGGGGGCATCCTAGGCACCGGCCGGTCCCGCGCGGTCGCCGGGCATAATGGCCCGATGCTGGAACTGCTGCCGGGGACCGGCGTCACCCTGCCGGACGGGGCCGGGACGCTCGGGTTCGGGACGACGCCCCAGGAGGCCTCCGCGATGCTCGCGGCGACGCCCGGGAGCCACCGGGCGCGGCAGTGCGCGGCGCCGGCCCGCGCCGACTTCGCATCGCTGCGGGACGCCCACGACGCGTGGCTCGCCGGAATCCTCTTCGACCCGGCCTGGAACACGGTCGGGGTCTTCGGTGATCTCGCGCTGACCGTCGCCGGCGGCGGTCCGGGCCGCGCCGACGGCCTCGCCCAGGTGATCGTCGAGGCCGGCGCGCGCCCGGGCCCGAGGGGGGAGCACCCCGTGGTCTGGGACGGCGTGGACCTGTTCGGGCACCCCGCCGCGGACGTCGTCTCCGTCCTGCCGGGATCGGCCCGCCCCTCCTCCCCGACCGCCGACGACGTGACGGTGCCGGAGCTCGGGCTCCGGCTCCACCGGTCCTCCCCCTCCGCGACCCGGTGGTCGCGGCTGGCCCTGCTGGCCACGCCCACCGGGTGGGAACGGTGCTGCCCGGGGACGTTCGCGTGCGCGGAGGGCGGCAACGGCCTCGCGCCCCTCTTCGGCGAGTGGCTGTCCCCGTGACGGCCCCGCACCGGGCGCCGTCGGCCCGGTGGCGCCCGCAGGAGCGCGGGCACCACCGGCCGACGCGTCCCGCGCGCTACGCGTTCGGGTCCCACTCCGCGAGCTGCTCCATCGGCTCGGTGTCGCCGGTGTTGTCCAGGCGGTCGAGCGGGATGCGGTCGTAGAAGTACAGGACCAGGTCGCTCGCTGCGCCTCGCATCACCAGGTCACCCGGCGCCGCGTCGGCGGCGAGGTCGTCGCAGCGCACGCCGTCGGCGTCGAGGGTCAGACGCCAGGAGCCGCCCTCGGTCGCGTGCAGGTCGATGGTCGCCGGCTTGAACGGCCACGGGACGGTCGTCGCCGAGACGGTCGTCAGGAACTCGTCGACGCCCTCGACCGCGACGTCCGTCGGCAACGGCTGTGCGGCGCCCAGGGTGAGCCGGACGTCGTAGGTGTGGACGGCGATCTCCTGGATCTGGTGCCGGGCCAGGGCTCCGCTGGTCTCCGGGGCCTGCGAGCGGCCCCACCACGTCCAGCAGCCGCGGTCCGGGCCGGCCTCGCGCAGCGCGGCGAGCATGAGCTCGGTCGACTCGGCGAGCCAGGCGTCCAGGGCCTCCCGGTCGCGGGGCGCGGTCGGGGCGCCCTTCGGGTCCGTCCTCGCCGGGGGCTCGGCACCCGGGCCCGCCGCGACGACGGCGGCCTGACGGCGGCGGCCGTCGCCGAGGTGCTGCGCCAGTTCGCGCAGCGTCCACTCCGGGCATCCGGGGACCTGGACGTCGAGGTCGGGGGCGGACGCGATCGCGGCGCGGAACGCGGCCGAGCGGTCCTCGATCAGCCGCAGGACCTCGGGGAACTCCAAGATTTTTTGCACGACGGTTGTGTATCACGGGGCTCCGGCCGCCGGACAGCGAATTTGTCGGAGCCCGGTCAGAGGCCGCGGCTGCCCGGCCGGGCGGCGCGGTGCCTGCCGTGCCGTGCCGTGCCGACGGGCGGTGGCCCTGGTCGGCGGATGGGTGTGCCCCATCCGGTGGCGGGCCGAGGGTCGGCATGCCGAGGTCGGCCGACGCCTGACCGGTCCGGCGGGATGCGGCTCGGCGCCGTTTGCACAGCACCAGGACGCACCGGTCGAGTGCGTGGAAATCCGGTGGGCGGGAAAGGCCGTCCGGCAGGAAAACCGATCACATCCCCATGCCGATGACCGCCCGGCGTAGTCCCCGCGAGCTCCTCCCGCATCTCAGGAGAACCGGGAACGGGTGACCGCCGATGACGGAGGTCGCCGCAGATCGACCCACCGTCAGCGAGTCAATGGCGGTCCGCCGGCGAGCCGCTGGTACGACGTCCCCGGACCCATCGGACACCGTGTCAGCTTCTCGGGTTCGGTCGGATCCCCAAAGGGATCTCCTTGCTCGCGCGGCCTTCTCAGGCGTGTTCACATGGGTATTGTGCCCCGGCCACCGCCATGTGCGGTGTACGAACGGGATCGGAATTCGAGGAACTCACGGAGGATGGATTGCGACGGAAACACCTGACCCTGCTGCGGAACGTCGCCCTGTCGGTGCTGGCCGCCACACTGCTGACCGGATTCGTGACACCCCAGGCGGAGGCCGGTGACGAGACCGACCACCGGGGAGGGGGCGGCTGCCCGCACAGCTGCTCGTCCGGGAAGCCGGGCCCTCCGGGACCTCCCGGACCTCAGGGCCCGGCAGGACCGCAGGGACCGGCCGGACCGGCAGGACCCGCCGGACCACAGGGCCCTGCCGGACCTGTGGGACCTGCCGGCCCGGTCGGACCTGCCGGAGCCGTCGGACCGGCCGGACCGGTCGGCCCCGCCGGTCCGGTCGGCCCCGTCGGACCTGCCGGACCTGCGGGGCCGACCCTGCCGACCCAGATCATCCAGACGACCCACACCCTGACCTCCGGACTCAACACGGGAACCACGGCCTGTCCGGCAGGTACCGTCATCACGGGCGGTGGGCTGCGGACGCCCCTCGGCGGCAACAACCTCACGGCCCAGCTGTACGAGTCCTACCCGTCCGCCGCGAACATGTGGACGGTGTCCTTCAACAACTCGGCAGGCACCAGCGGCTCCTACATGGTCTACGCCGTCTGTCTGCCGGTGACGTGACCCGGGCGGAACCTCTTCTGACGCCAAGTCGCCTTCGGCCCGCCGGCGCACCGTTCGGGTGAGCTCGGCGGGCCTCGGCGATCCGCATCCGGCGGTGAACGGGCCAGGGGCGGACCCCTGCCGCTCAACGGCACCTCACGGAGCCGTCCGCCTGCTCCCACCGCCGGCGGTCGCGACCGTCCCGCCCCCGACGGACACCGCGCCGCGCTGCCACGACAACGACCCGGCCGACGATCTCGCCCGGCGGGTGCGGCCCGCACCGCGGCCCGCGACGTCACCACCCTCCCCTGGCCCCCGGCACCGGCCACCGCCGAGGGCGCGCACGTCGTGGCCGCGCGCTGCGTCCGTCATGGGCTTCCGCCGTCCGCTGCGTCGAGTGCCGCGGCGCGGGCGAGGAGTTCGTCACGGCCGACGGCGTCGCCGGCCGCCGAGGCGACGACCGTCCGGGCCCGGCCGCGCTCGACGATCCGGCGCATGGTCCGCCCGGGATCCGCGAGGGCCGTCGTCGAGGCGAGGACGAGGTCCGCCGCCTGGGCGAGCGGCTCGTGGTGGGTGTTGACGCCGTCCCGGTTGTGCAGGTCGGTGGAGAGCGTCAGGCCGGCCTCGCGCAGCAGCGGCAGCGCGAAGGCGCGCGGAGGGGTGCTCGGCACGTGGGCGTGGGGGCGCTGCGCGGCCGGCGCCAGGACGGTGTCCTCGGGCAGCCGGTCGGCACCGACCTGACCACGCCTGATACCTTGCCATCGCCGTGGTGTTCGGGAAACCGGTTCGAGTCCGGTGCGGCCCTCGCCACTGTTGCCGCGGAGTACCGCGGCCCTCGCTGACCGGCTTCGCCAGCGGTCAGGGCCACTGGGACGGCTCGAAGAGCCCCCCGGGAAGGTCGGCTGCGGTGCGTCGATGCGGAAGCCAGGAGACCGGCCACGGCGCGACATGTTCCACGAGGGTTTTGGAGAACACGTGCCCCGCGCTTTGCCGTACCCGTTTGTGTCCATACGTTCCGCACGCCCCGCAGGTCGGGTACGTGCCGGCCGGGCGGTCGCGGCCGTCCTTTTCACCGGCGTGCTCGGTGCCTGCGCGGGCGCCCCCGCGCCCGTCGCGTCCACGGCGACGGGCGGAAGTGCCGAGCCGGTCAGCCTGGTCAACTGCGGGACCACCGTGACGGTCGGCGCGCCGCCCGAGCGGCTGGTGACGCTCAACCAGGGGGCCACCGAGGTCGCCCTGGCCCTCGGCCTGGAGTCCCGGATGGCCGGTACCGCCTATCTCGACAACGCCGTCCCGGAGAAGTGGAAGGCGGCCTACGACTCCGTTCCGGTGCTCTCCGAGGACTACCCGACGAAGGAGAAGCTCCTCGCGGCCCGTCCCGACTTCCTCTACGCCTCCTACTCCAGCGCGTTCACCGAGAAGGTCGCGGGCAGCCGGGAGGAGCTGCGCGGCCAGGGCATGCCGTCGTACCTGTCCCCGTTCGGCTGCACGGACAAGAGCCAGGTGCCGCCGACGACCTGGCAGGCGATGTGGGGCGAACTGAACGACGTCGCCAGGGTGTTCGGCGTCCCGGAGCGGGCCGCCGCCATCCAGCGGGAGCAGGAGAAGCAGCTGGCCGGGTTCAGGGCGACGGCCGCGGGCAAGGACCTGAAGGTCCTGTGGTTCGACTCGGACACCAAGGCGCCGTACGTCGGCGCCGGCCACGGCGGGCCGCAGCTGGTGCTCGACGCCGTGGGCGCCCGCAACGTCTTCGCGGACCTGCCCGGCGCCTGGCAGAGCGTGAGCTGGGAGAAGGTCGTCGCCGCGGATCCGGACGCCATCGTGCTCGCGGACGCCGACTGGGACACCGCCCGGTCCAAGATCGACTACCTGGAGAACGACCCGGTGCTGAGCAGGCTCACCGCCGTGCAGCGCAAGGCCTTCGTGGTGGTGCCGTTCTCGGAGTCGACGCCCGGCGTGCTGCTCGCCGACGGCGCCGCCCGGGTGTCGGCCGGGCTGGGCCTGCTGCGCCCGGGTTCATGACCGCCGCACCCCGCCCCGCCGTGCGGCCCGCCGGTCCGGGCCGCACGGTGGCGGCCCTGGCCGTCGCCGCCGCCCTGCTCCTGGCCACCATGCTCCTCGGTCTGGCCGTCGGCTCGCAGCACGAGCCGGTCCGGACGGTGTTCGAGGTCGTGGTGCGCCGTCTCGGACTGGGCGACCCGCACGTGACGCTGCTGGACGACCAGATCGTCTGGCAGTTGCGGCTGCCCCGGGTGCTGGGAGCGGCCGCGACCGGCGCCGGCCTCGCGGTCTGCGGCGCCGTGCTGCAGACCCTGACCGGCAACGACCTGGCCGACCCCTTCCTGCTCGGGATCTCGGACGGGGCCGCCGCCGGCGCGGTCACCGTGATCGTCCTCGGCGTCGGCGTGTCCGGCGCCGTGGGCACCGGCGCGGTGGCGATCGCCGCGTTCGCCGGTGCCCTGCTCGCGGCCGTCGTCGTGCTGGCCCTGGCCGCCGCGCGCACCCGGACGCTGCCGACCACCCGGACCGTGCTCGCCGGCATCGCCGTGGGCCAGATGTGCGGGGCCTACACCTCGTTCGTCGTGCTGGTCCTCGGGGACCGCAACGCGGCGCGCGGCGTCATGGAGTGGACGCTGGGCTCGGTCGCCGGCGTGCGATGGCCCACCGCCGTCCTCCTGACCGCGGTCGCGCTGATCGGCATCACGGTCCTGGCCTCCTCGGCCCGCGACCTGGACGCCTTCGCGTTCGGCGAGACCGCCGCCCGCTCCCTCGGCGTCCACGTCGAGCGCACCCGCTGGGTCCTCGTCGCCACCGCAGCGCTGGTGACCGCGTGCCTGGTCGCCCAGACCGGCGTGATCGGGTTCCTCGGCCTGGTCGTCCCGCACGTGGTCCGCCTCGTCTGCGGACCGCGCCACGCTGTCCTGCTGCCCGTGTCGGCGCTGGTGGGCGCATCCCTCCTGGTCGGCAGCGACATCGTGGCGCGCTCGGTCCTCCCCGACCGGGAGCTCCCCGTCGGCATCATCACGGCCGGGCTCGGAGCACCCTTCTTCGCCTGGCTCCTGTGGCGCCAGGGCCGGGCCGACGGGAGCGGACAGTGACGGCGACACCCCCCGTCGAGCTCCGTGCCGAGGGCCTTCTGGTGCGCATCGGCGGAGCCACCCTGCTGGACGCGGTCTCGCTCGCGTTCGCCCCCGGCCGGGTCACCGGCCTGCTCGGGCCCAACGGCGCGGGGAAGACCACCCTGCTGCGCACGGTCGCCGGACTGACCCGGCCGAGCGGCGGGCGGGTCCTCCTGGACGGCGAGGACCTCCACGCGCTCACCGCCCGCCGACGGGCGCGCCAGGTGGCCTTCATGGAGCAGCAGGCGGACACCCGGCTGTCGCTGCCGGTCCGCCAGGTCATCGACCTCGGCCGCACCCCGCACCGCAGCCGCTGGCCCGTCCCGGCGAACACCGCCGCCGACGCCCACGTGCGGTCCGTGATCGCCGGCGCCGTCGCCGCGGCCGACGTCGGCCACCTGCTCGACCGGTCCTGGCCGACGCTGTCGGGCGGCGAGCGCCAACGGGTCCAGCTCGCGCGGGCGCTGGTGCAGGAGCCCGGCGTGCTCCTGCTCGACGAGCCCACCAACCACCTCGACCTGCGCCACCAACTCGGCTTCCTCGACACCGTCCGCGGCCTCGGCATCACCACGGTGGCCGCCCTGCACGACCTCGAACTCGCCGCCGCCTACTGCGACGACATCGCCGTCCTGCTCGACGGCCGGCTGGTCGCCCACGGGCCCGGCTCCGAGGTGCTCACCTCGCCCATGATCGCGCACGTCTACGGCGTCGACGCCACCGTGGAACGCCACCCCCGGCACAACCGACCGCACATCCGGTGGAACGGACTGCTCCCCGAAAGGACGACGCCATGACCTCCCCGCTCCCGGAATCCCGTGCCCGCCGCAGCGCCGTGCTGCTGGTCGGCATGTCGGCCGCGGAGGCCGTCCGCCGTGACGAACTCCTCCGGGCAGCGGCCTCGCACCGGGCCTCGATCGCGTTCCTGCAGCAGGCGGACCCGTCGCTGTCGGCCGAGCTGACCAGGCTGGCCGACGCGGGCACCGGGACCGTGGTCGTGATCGGCGTCCGCCTCACGGCCTCCGGCCCGGCCCACTCCTGGCTGCGGCGGATCGCCGCGTACTGGTGGCGCGAGCGCGCCGGCCACCGGCCCGAACTCCTCGTCGCGACCCGCCTCGCCGACTCGCCCGACGCGGTCGCCGCGGTGGCCGCGGTGACGAAGGCGATCACCGGCACGGAACCCGGCCTCACCTCGGCGGCCTGGGAGGACGTCCCGGGCCACCGGCACCAGGTGCTGGTGTGCCGCGGCCCGCGCTGCGCGGCCCAGGGCGCCGAGGAGGGACTGCGCGCCCTGGTGCAGGAGCTCGGCGCGCGGGGCCTCGGTGACGACGACGTGCTCGTGACCCAGACGGGGTGCCAGTTCCCCTGCAACCAGGCCCCCGTCGTCAGCGTGCAGCCGGACGACCTCTGGTACGGGCGGGTGGACCCGGCTGCCGCCGCCCGCGTCGTCGCCGAGCACCTCGACGGCGGCCGGCCGGTGGAGTCCCACCGCCTCCCCCGTCACCGGAAGGAGCAGACGGACCACCGCAGCTGATCGCGAACACCGGCGCGGGAGCGGGGTCGACCCCGCTCCCGGCCGAGCGAAGCCCGCGGGCCGTGACGCGTGCGGCCCGCCCTCAGTGGGCGGGCCGCACGGCCGCTGCTCCTCAGGGGCGCTCTAGGACGGGTCGACCCCCAGGTCGTGGGACGGATTGCCGCCGGACTCGATGGGCCGGCCCTTCACCTGTGCCTCGTTGGCGTGCAGCTCGTTGAGGTCGGCCGTGTCGGCGGCGATGTCGCCCCGGCTGTCGCCGCCGTCGCGGTGGACGCGGATGCCGTTCGCGGGGAAGTCGATCCAGCCCTGGCCGGCCTCGCGCCGGCCCACCCACGGGGTGTTGACGCCCTCCTCCGCGTCGACCCGGGCGGCCGTGAGGACGCCCGGGGTGGCGTTGTGGCCGTGGTAGACGTTGACGCCGCGGTCCGGGAAGGTGATCCAGCCGGCGTCGTCGGTGCTGCCCTGGACCAGCCGGGTGGTGATGTTGTCGGCCGTCACCCTTCCCAGGTTCCCGTTCGAGGTGCGGACCTCCACGCCGTCCGTGGCGAAGGTGACCCGGCCCTTGTGCTCCGTCCCCTCCACCCACGGCGTGTGCACCCCGCCCGTGGCGACCACGCTCTCCACGTCCGCCTCGGCCGCCGCGACGGTCCCCGGCGCATGCGCGTCGTTGTCGACCCAGGCACCCTGCGACGTGAACGTCACCCGACCCCGGTCCGTCGTCCCTTCCACCCACGGCGTGTGCACCCCGCCGGTGGCGACCACGC
>NZ_JBHVTL010000036.1:0-76503 GCF_042884635.1 Kitasatospora sp. NPDC058115 | reverse complement strand
CTCTCCACGTCCACCTCGGCCGCCGCCACCGTCCCCGGCGCATGCGCGTCGTTGTCGACCCGGGCACCCTGCGACGTGAACGTCACCCGACCCCGGTCCGCCGTCCCCTCCACCCACGGCGCCCGCACCCCGCCCGTGGCGACCACGCTCTCCACGTCCACCTCGGCCGCCGCCACCGTCCCCGGCGCATGCGCGTCGTTGTCGACCCGGGCACCCTGCGACGTGAACGTCACCCGACCCCGATCCGTCGTCCCCTCCACCCACGGCGCCCGCACCCCGTCGGCGAACTCGGGGACGGTCGCGTGGACGGTGGTGGTGAGGAAGTACCCCTCCTGCACCTGTCCGGTGCCGTCGGCGGTCCCGGCCACCAGGGTGTAGGTGGTGCCGCGTGTCAGGGGGCGGCCGGGCGTGTGCTCGTGCGGCCCGTACGGCGTCGGCGCAGTACGCACCGGCGGCGCGACGTCCTCCAGGGCTCCGTCCGGATAGCGGATCCAGTACCGGAGGCTGTCCGGTCCGTCCCAGCGCAGGACGACGTTCTGGCCCGCGCCCACCAGGGACAGGTCCGCCCGGAGGTTCTGCGGGACCTGCGGCGCCTGCTTCACCAGTGCGAGCGTGGTGCCGTAGTAGAGGCCCGCCTTGTACCTCGGCGCACCGAGGTCGCCGCCGCGGGCGATCTCGTGGATCGACACGACGGCCGGACCGGCCTGACCGGAGACCCGGATGTTCTCCAGCTTCAGGATCAGGTGCCCCTGTCCCGGCAGCGTCACCTCCCGCCCCGAGGGGGCCGCGGCCCGGAAGCGGCCCACGCTCCCCGGGTACGGCGTGAAGTCCGGGACCTCCTCGCCGACCGGCGGCTGGTAGCTCCTGGTGGCGATGGTCGCGGTGATCGCCGCGCCGTCGTCCGTCAGGTCACCGCTGCCGGTGCCGACCGGGATCAGGACATCGATGTGCCGCCACGTCACGTCGGACAGGTGCGGGTTGGAGACGACCAGGTACACCGTCCCCACCGACGGCGCTCCGGGACGCGAGGCTTGAAGCGAGGTCGGATCCGTGAGGATCTCGTAGTGGAGCAAGGACGGCACGGCGCGTTCTCCCTAGCTCGGCGGTGCACACGATCCGGGCAGTCGACAGTAGGCAGCCCCTCACCCTTCGAATCCCCCGATCCCCGGGCTCTGTCCCGAATCGCTCCCCTCCTGACCGGAACCGCACCACGGGAACCCGCCGGGGCCGGGCCATGGCGGACGCCCTGCTCGTGCACCCGGGCGGGGTGCCCTCGGAGGGGCACCGGACTGCTCCGGCGCCCCTCCCCCGGAACCGCCCCTTCTACGTGCGGTTCCCGTGGAACTGCCCGGAGGCGCTGATGTCGCCACGGATGTACACGCCGCCGTACGAGACGTTGGTGCCCAGGCTGAAGTTTCCGTGCGTGACGCCGATGCCGTCCCTGAATTCCGCCCATTTCTCGAACGTGCTCTGGCCCTTGACGAACAGGAAGTTGCCCCAGATCGTCCCCTTGACGGTGGCGTCGCCGCCGGTGACCAACTCGCTCAGGTCGGCCTTGCCCGCCGTGACGGTCCCCCGCTTCTTCCCTTCCTTGTAGACGTTCACCCCGGTCCGCGAGAATTCGATCCGGCCGCCGTTGTCGTCGCGGCCCTGGACCGACCCGGTCGTCACGCTCTCGGCCGCCGCCCTGCCCTTGACGGAGAGGTCACCGCCGACCACGGCGTTCCCCTCGGCCTCCAGCCGGCCGTGGACGACCAGCCGGGGCGGTCCGTCCTGCGTGTCCAGCACGTGATCGACCGTCAGCGAGCCTTCGACGGTGAGGCGTTCGGCCACCCTCGCCCGGCGGGTCCGCAGGTCGTTCACGTCCACCTCGCCGGCGGCGACAGTTCCCCACACGTGGTCACCCGCACCCTGGTAGACGCGGATGCCGTTCGCCGGGAAGTCGATCCAGCCGGAGTCCGCGCCGCGTCCCCTGACCGTCGTGGTCCTCACGTCGTGGTGGACATCGGCGGTCCCGGCCTCGACCGTCCCCGGGGAACCCGCGCGGTCGTCGACCCTCACGCCGTCCCCGGTGAAGGTGACCCGGCCCCGGTCCGTCGTGCCCTCGATCCACGGGGCGCGCACCCCGCCGGCGAACTCGGGGACGAACGCGTGGACGGTGGTGGTGAGGAGGTACCCCTCCTGCCGCTGCCCGGCTGCGTCCACGGTCCCGGCCACCAGGGTGTAGGTGGTGCCGCGCGTCAGGGGGCGGCCGGGCGTGTGCTGGTACGGACCGTACGGTGTCGGCGCGGAGCGCACCGGCGGCGCGACGTCCTCCAGGGCCCCGTCCGGATAGCGGATCCAGTACCGGAGGCTGTCCGGCCCCTCCCAGCGCAGGACGACGTTCTGACCCGTCCCCACCAGGGACAGGTCCGCCCGGAGGTTCTGCGGGACCCGCGGCGCCTGCTTCACCAGTCCGAGCGTGGTGCCGTAGTAGACCCCCGGCACGCTGGACGGCTGCGCACCGAGGTCGCCGTCGTGGGCGATCTCGTGGATCGACACGACGGCCAGGCCCGCCCGGTCGGAGACCTGGATGTTCTCCAGCTGCAGGACCAGGTGCCCCTGTCCCGGCATCGTCATCTCTCGTCCCGAGGGGGCCGCGGCCCGGTAGCGGCCCCCGCCCAGCGGGTGCAGGGTGAAGGTCGGGGCGTCCTCGCCGGGCAGCGGCTGGTAGCTCCTGGTGGGGATGCTCGCGATGATCGCGGTGGTGCTGTCCGTCAGGTGGCCGCTGCCGGTGCCGACCGGGATCAGCACATCGATGTGCTTCCACGTCACGTCGGCCAGGTGCGGGTTGGAGACGATCAGGTACACCGTCCCCACCGACGGCGCTCCGGGACGGGAGACTTGGAGCGAGGTCGGATCCGTGAGGATCTCGTAGTGGAGCAACGACGGCACGGTGAGTTCTCCCTACTCGGCGGCGCACACGATCCGGGCAGTCGACAGTAGGCAGCCCCCCGCCCTTCGCCTCCCCGGATCCCCGGGCTCTGTCCCGAATCGCTCCCCTCCTGACCGGAACCACGTCACAGGGGTCCGGCGGCACCGCCCGTGCCCCTCCGGCGGTACCGCGCGGGCCCCGGCGGGGTGCCGGGGCGCGGGCGGCCGACGGGTCAGGGCCGCGGGGAGGCCGCGGCGGTGCGGAAGGCGGTGAGGGAGTCGGTGAGCGCCCTGGTCACGGGGCCCTGTTGGGAGTTGAGGTAGAAGTGGCCGCCGGGGAAGGAGTGGAGGCGGAAGCCGCCGGAGGTGACCTCCGACCACCGCTCCGCCTCCTGCCGGGTCACCTGGGGATCGGCGTCGCCGGTCAGGACGGTGATCGGCGAGCGCAGCGGCGGGCCGGCGCGGTGGGCGTACGTCTCGACCGCCGTGTAGTCGGCGCGCAGACACGGCAGGATCATCCGCCGGATGTCCTCGTCCTCCAGGAGGGCGCTGTCGGTGCCGTTCAAGCGCTGGACCTCGGCGATGACACCGGCGTCGTCGCGCAGGTGCACCGTCTCGTGCCGCGTGGTGGTCGGCGAGCGGCGGCCCGAGACGATCAGGCCGAGCAGGTCGACGGCGCGCTCGGCCTCCAGCCGGCGGGCCGTCTCGTAGCCGAGGACAGCGCCCATGCTGTGCCCGAAGAACACCAGGGGACGGCCGGTGCGGGGGCCCAGCACCGTGCAGATGGCGTCGACGAACGCCTCGACGGTGTCCAGGCAGGGTTCGTGGCGGCGGTCCTGGCGGCCCGGGTACTGCAGGCAGAGCACCTCCGTCTGCGGCCCGAGCGCGGCGGACAGCGGCTGGAAGTAGCTGGCGGAGCCGCCGGCGTGCGGGAAGGCGACCAGGGTGACGGCGGCGTCGGGGGCCGGGCGGTACTGCCGGAGCCAGCGCCCGCTCAGCTCCTGGAGCTCGGGGTCGGACATCGGGGGAATCCGTTTCTCGTGGGGGCCGGTACGGCCGGTCAGCGGGCGAAGCGCAGCGGCAGCTCGGCGAGCCCGCGCAGGAAGTCCGAGGGACGCCAGGTCAACCGGCCGGGCGGGACGGCGAGTTCCAGCACCGGGAAGCGGGCCAGGGTCTCGGTCAGCGCGACCCTGATCTCCTGCCTGGCCAGCTGGTGGCCGAGGCAGAAGTGCGGGCCGTGGCCGAAGGCGAGGTGCCCGGTGGTCGGGCGCAGCAGGTCGAAGGCGTGCGGGTCGGCGCGGACGGCCGGGTCCCGGTTGGCGGCCGACGGCAGGAAGCGGACCAGCTCGCCCTTGCGGACGACCACGCCCTCGATCTCGATGTCGTCGAGCGCGACCCGGTTGGTGGTCGACAGCAGGGAGCCCCGGTAGCGCAGCGCCTCCTCGCCGGCGCTCGTCACGAGTTCCGGGTCCACCCGCAGCGCTGCCAACTGGTCGGGGTGGTTGAGGAGTTCGAGCACCGCGCTGGCGATGACATAGGCGGTGGTGACGTGTCCGGCGAACAGCAGGACGGAGCAGAAGCCGACGAGTTCCTCCCGGGTGAGCGCCTGGCCGTCGTCCAGCCGGGCGCCGACGAGCTCGCTCAGCAGGTCCTCGGTCGGCTGCCGGCGCTTGGCCTCGACCAGGTTGGTGCAGTAGGCGGCGAAGGCGTCCGTCGCGGCCTGGCGGACCGGTGCCGAGGGCGAGTCCATGTTCTTCACCCGGGTGTGGAACACCTCGCGGTCCTCCCGCGGCACGCCGAGCAGCTCGCAGATCACCTCCAGCGGGAAGGGGTTGGCGAAGGCGGCCACGAAGTCGGCCTCGCCCTCGGCGGGCAGGCCGTCCAGCAGGCCGCGGGCGATCTCGACGAGTCGGGGTTCCAGCGAGCGCACCGCGCGGGAGGCGAAGGCGGCGCTGACCAGCCGGCGGTAGCGCGCGTGCTCCGGATTGTCCTGCTCGAAGAGGACGATCGGGCTGTCCGGGATCTGCGCGGCCTGCGGCGCGTGCCGGTGGAGGTCGCTGGAGAGCCGGGGGTCGCCGAGCAGCCGCCGGGAGGGCTCGGCGCCGAGGACGGTCCACGCCTCGGTGCCGTCGGCCTGGCGGGTGCGGACCACCGGGTGCCGGCGGGCCAGCTGCCCGAGCTCGCGTTCCGCGTCGGGCAGGGAGGAGATCTGGACGAGGTCCAGGACGGGGATCATGCCTGTCCCTCCGGTCCGTCCGGGGTGGTGGCGGTGATCCGGGGCAGGTCCCGCAGCCACAGGTGCCGGCTCGCGATGCGCCAGCGGCCGCCGTCCTTCTCCAGCAGGTCGACGTACGAGCCGCTGCGGCCGATCTCGTGGCTGCCGTCGTCGAGGGCGAAGGTGACGGAGAGCAGCGAGCGCGCCTCGGCGGTGTTCCCGTCCAGGCGGACGACGACGGTGTTGCCGGTGAGGTGGCGCTGGTGGGCGCCGCGCTTCTCGGTGTGGTGGCGGTACAGCGCGGCCATCGCGAAGACGATCCGCTCGCGGGTGGTCACCGACGGCGGGAAGCCCTCGGGGGCCGGGGTGAAGGTGAAGCTGGCGTCCTCGGTGAAGAGGTCGCCGAGCGCGTCGAAGTCGCCGGAGTCGTAGTACAGGCTGTAGGCGGCGACGACGTCCTGGATGGCGGCCCGGTCGGCGAGGAAGGCCGCGTCGAGGTGGCCGGTCGAGCCGGGGGCCGGAAGCAGCGGGGCGGGCGTCGCGGGCGTGGTCCGGGGCATGGGTGATGGTCCTTTCGTCGATGGTGCGGTCGTACGGTCATGCGGTCGTGCGGGGGCGCGGGCGGGGTCACGGGGTGGCCCGGACCAGCCCTTCGATCCAGGTGCGCACCGCGGCGCCGGTCTGGTCCGCGTGTTCGCCGATCATGGTGCAGTGGTCGCCCTCGACCTCCACGGCGGTGTGGTCGTGGGGCCAGGAGGAGCGCCAGTCCTCGCCGGTCATCGGTTCCTCCGGTGAGCCCGGGACGCAGCGCGACGGCCGGACGAACAGCGTCGGCACGGCGGCCGGCTCGGGCTCCCAGCCGCGGAACATCCGGCGGTAGCTGCCGATCGCGGTGAGTCCGGTGTAGCCGAGCGCGGTGAACGCCTGGCGGCGCACGATCACCTCGTAGTTCATCGCCTTGCGCATGCGGCGCGACATGGTGGCCGGCAGGTAGGTGTCCAGCAGCACCTGGCCGGCCGGCGCGGTGCCGGCCGCCCGGAGCCGGCTGCTGACGCCGTGGGCGAGCCAGCCGCTGGAGGAGTAGCCGAGCAGGACGAACGGCTCGCCCTCGGCGCAGCGCAGGGTCGCGTCGGCGAGCAGGTCCAGCAGGACGTCGCGGGAGGCGGCGAGCGGCTCGCCGGTGCGGAAGCCGGGGACGGTCAGCACGGCGGTGCCGCAGAACCCGTCGAAGGCGGAGGCCAGCCGGCCGAACTGGATGGTGCCGTCGACCGGGGCGAACGGCGGGAAGCAGATCAGCCGCGGGTGCTCGCCGCCCTGCGACATCCGCACGTGGCCGGACAGGGCGGCCAGGTGCGCGAGGTCGGCGCTGACCTCGCGCAGGCCGGACGCTCCGACCAGCAGCGCCTCCGCGTCGTCCATCTGCCCGCGCAGGGCGAGCTCGCGGTAGACGGAGCCGAGCAGTTCGTTGGACTCCTCGGTGCCCGGCCGCGGCACGTGGCGGGCGGCGCTCCCGTCCTCCAGGACGCGGGCCAGGTGCGCGGCGAGCGCCGCCGGGTCGGCGTGGTCGTAGACCAGGGTGCTGGGGAGGTCGAGGCCGGTGGCCTCGCCGAGCCGCCGGGCGAGCCCGACGGTGGCCAGCGAGTCGAAGCCCATCCCGCGGAAGGGCTGGTCCGGGTCGACGGCGCCGGCGTCGGTGTGACCGAGCTGGGCGGCCGTCTCGGTGCGGACCAGGTCGAGCAGTTCGGCGGCGAGCCGGGCCGGGGAGCGCTCGGCGGAACGGTCCCGGAGCGGGTGCGGCCCGGCTTCGGGCGCCGGGCCCGCCGGGCGCTCCGCGGCGACCGCCACGAGGTCGGCGATCAGTGGCCGGGGGCGGGCGGCGGCGTAGCTGTGGGCGAGCCGGGTCCAGTCCACGTCGGCGACCGTCACGCAGGTCAGGTCCTCGTCCAGCGCCTGGCCGAGGGCCGTCAGGGCGGTGGCCGGGTCCATCGGCCGCACCCCGAGCCGGCCGAGGTGGCGGCCGGCCTCGCCGTCGGCCATGCCGCCGGCGGCCCAGGGTCCCCAGGCGACGGCGGTGGCGGTGACCCCGCGCTGGCGACGGCGCCGGGCGAGGGCGTCCAGGTGGGCGTTGGCGGCCGCGTAGGCGCCCTGCGCGGCCCCGCCCCAGACGCCGGCACCGGAGGAGAACAGCACGAAGGCGTCGAGCCGGGCCGTGGCGAACAGGTCGTCCAGCGCCAGCGCCCCGGCGGCCTTGGCGGTGACGGTGGCGGCGATCGCGGCCGGGTCGGTGTCGAGCAGCCGGGCCGGGCCGGCGACACCGGCGGCGTGCAGCACGGTGCGGATCCGCGGGAGTTCCTCGCCCAGGGCCTCGCGGAGCCGGTCGGCGGCGTCCGGGGCGGTGAGGTCGCAGGCGATCGGCACCAGGTCGGCGCCGCCGGCCGCGAGGTCGGCCCGCAGCTCGTCGAGGCCGGGGGTGTCGGGGCCCCGGCGGCCCAGCACCAGCACCCGCTCGGCCCCGCGGGCGGCGAGCCAGCGGGCCGCGTGCCCGCCCAGGGCCCCGGTGCCGCCGGTGATCAGTGCGGTGCCGCCGGTCCGCCAGCGGCGGTCGGGGTGAGCGGGGCCGTCCGGGCCGGCGGGGCGGGACAGGCGGCGGCCGAAGGTGCCGAGCGGACGGATCGCGAACTGGTCCTCTCCCCCGGCGTCGGCCAGGACGCCGAGCAGGGTGGTCAGGGAGCGCTCGTCGGGGGTGGCCGGAAGGTCGGCCAACCCGCCCCAGCTGCGCGGGTGTTCGAGGCCGATGACGCCGCCCAGGCCCCAGATCCCGGCGCCCGTCGCGGAGGACACGTCCTCGCCCAGGACCGAGACGGCGCCGGCCGTCAGGCACCAGAGCGGGGCGGCGACGTCCGCGTCCGCCAGCGCCTGGACCAGGGTGGCGGTGGCCGTCACGGCGCGGAGCAGGCCCGCTGCGCCGTCGTCCTCCCCGGCGGGCGCCGCCCCGAGCAGCGAGACGACCCCGGCGAGGCCCGGCTCCCCGGCCGACTCGCGGAGCCAGGCGGCGAGTTCGGCCCGGTCGGCGGCCCCGGCGTCGAGCTCGCGGCGCAGGACCCGGGCGCCGCCGGTGGTCAGCGCCTCCCCCACCGCGGCGGCGAGCTCGCCGGCGGGGGCGGGGTGGACGAGGAGCCAGCGCCCGGTGGGCGCGGCGTCGGGGGCGGCGGGCGTCCACGGCTCCCAGCGCAGCTCGTGGCGCCAGGACCGGGCGGTCCGCGCGGTGCGGTCCTCGGTGCGCCAGGCCGAGAGCGCGGGAAGGAGGTCGCCCAGCGGCGCGTCCGCGGGGACGTCCAGCAGCGCGGTGATCCGGTCGACGTCGGACTGCTCCACGGCCTCCCAGAATCCGCCGTCCGCGGGCTCGGCGGCGGGCTGCGGGGCCGGGTCCGCGGCGGGCGGCTCGGGGGCGAGCCAGTAGGGGCGGCCCTGGAAGGGGTAGGTCGGCAGGTCCACCCGGCGGGCGCCGGTCACGGCCGGGGCCCAGTCGACCGGGGTGCCGCGGACGAAGGCGGTGGCGAGTCCCGCCGCCAGGGTCTCCCTCGGGTCGCGCCCGCGGCGCTGGGCGGGGACGGTGGTGGTGTCGGTCCCGGCCGTGCACTCCGCGACCATCGGCGTGAGCGCTGCTTCGGGGCCCAGCTCCACGAACACCGAGGTCCCCTCGGCCCGGGCCGCGGCCACCGCGTCCGCGAACCGCACCGGCTCACACACCTGCCGCACCCAGTACTCCGGATCACCCACCTCCCCCACCGTCGCCACCCGGCCCGTCACATCCGACGCGAACAGGATCGACGGCTCCGACAAGCTGATGCCCGCCACCACCTCCCGCAGCTCCGCCAGCACCGGTTCCATCAGCACCGAATGGAACGCATGCGACACCGCCAGCCGCGAGGAGCGCCACCCCCGCTCCCCGCACAGCACCCGCACCTTGTCGACGGCCTCGGCCTCGCCCGAGACCACCACCGACGCCGGACCGTTCACCGCCGCGATCCCCACCACCCCCACCGCACGCTCCGCGAGCAGCGCCACCACCTGCGCCTCGCTCGCACCCACCGCCAGCATCGCCCCGCCCGACGGCAGTTCACCCATCAACCGGGCCCGCGCCGCCACCAGAGCGACCGCACCCTCCAACGAGAACACCCCCGCCACATACGCCGCCACGATCCCACCCAGCGAATGCCCCAGCACCACCTCCGGCACCGCAACCCACGAACGCCACAACCGGTACAACGCCACCTCGAACGCGAACAACACCGGCTGCACCACACCCGTACCCTCCGCGCCCTCCCCCGGCTCCCCCAACAACACCTCCCGCACCGAGAACGGCACCACCCCCTCGAACGCCCCGCACACCTCGTCCACCGCCGCCGCGAACACCGGGAACGCCGCATACAACTCACGCCCCGCACCCGCACACCGCACCCCCTGACCCGTGAAGACCACGGCGTGCTTGCCGACCGCCCCCGCGCCACGCGGCACCGCCCCGGTCACCACGGCCGGGGTCCCGGCCGGCCGGGGCACGCCGTCGGCGAGCGCCGTCAGCCCGGCCGTCAGCTCGGCGAGGTCACGGCCGAGCAGCACGGCACGGTGCTCCAGCAGGGCCCGGCCGGTGACGGCGGACCAGGCGACATCGGCGGGCCCGGCCTGCGGGTGCTCGCGGACCCAGTCGCGCAGCCGGGCGGCCTGGGCCCGCAGCGCCTCGGGGGTCCGGGCCGACAGCACCCACGGAACGAGTCCGCCCACCCCGGGCCCGGCGGGCGGCTCCGGCAGCGGCTCCGCCGGTTCCGGGGCCTGTTCGAGGATCACGTGGGCGTTGGTGCCGCTGATGCCGAACGAGGAGACCCCGGCCCGGCGCGGCCGGCCCGTCTCCGGCCACTCCACCGACTCCGCCAGCAGCTCCACCGCACCCGACGACCAGTCCACGTGCGGCGACGGCGCATCCACGTGCAGCGACTTCGGCAGCACGCCGTGCCGCATCGCCATCACCATCTTGATCACACCCGCCACACCCGCCGCCGCCTGGGTGTGCCCGATGTTCGACTTCACCGACCCCAGCCACAACGGTTCACCGGTCCGCTCGCGCCCGTAGGTGGCCAGCAACGCCCGGGCCTCGATCGGGTCGCCCAGCGTCGTGCCCGTGCCGTGCGCCTCCACCACGTCCACCTCGTCCGTGGAGAGCCCCGCGTTCACCAGGGCCTGGCGGATGACCCGCTCCTGCGAGGGGCCGTTCGGCGCGGACAGCCCGTTGGACGCGCCGTCCTGGTTCACCGCGCTGCCGCGCACCACCGCGAGGACGGGATGCCCGTTGCGCACCGCGTCCGACAGCCGTTCCAGCAGCAGCAGGCCCACGCCCTCGCCCCAGCCGGTCCCGTCCGCCGCCGCCGCGAACGGCTTGCACCGCCCGTCCGCCGCCAGACCGTTCTGCCGGGCGAACTCCACGAAGGCGGTCGGCCGGGCCATCACGGTCACGCCGCCGGCCAGCGCCAGGTCGCAGTCCCCCGCGCGCAGCGCCTGCGCCGCCGTGTGCAGGGCCACCAGGGACGAGGAGCAGGCGGTGTCCAGGGTCACCGCCGGGCCCTCCAGGCCGAGCACGTACGAGACCCGGCCCGAGACCACGGACATCGAGCCGCCGGTCACCCGGTGGCCCGCCACCTCCGGGGCGGCGTCCGGTCGGCCACCGCCGTAGCCGAGCGCGGAGGCGCCGACGAAGACGCCGGTCCGGCTGCGCCGCAGCGCGAGCGGGTCGATGCCGGCGCGCTCCACGGTCTCCCAGGCGGTCTCCAGCAGCAGGCGCTGCTGCGGGTCCATCGCCAGCGCCTCGAAGGGCGAGATGCCGAAGAAGTCCGCGTCGAACTCGGCGGCCTCGTGGACGAATCCGCCCTGCCGGGTGGTGGGGCCGGCGGCGTCCCCCTCGGGCCCGGTCGCCCAGCCCCGGTCGGCCGGGAAGGCGCCGATCGCATCGGTGCCCTCCCTCACCAGGTGCCACAGGTCCTCGGCGGAGCGGACGCCGCCGGGCAGCCGGCAGCCGGTCGCGACGATCGCGATCGGCTCCCGGCCGGCCTGTTCGGCCTCCCGCAGCCGCTGTTTGGTCTCGCGCAGGTCCGTGGCGGTCATCCGCAGGAAGTGGCGGAGCTTCTCCTCGTTGGAGCCGGTGGACCCGGTGGACCCGTTGGACGGGTGCGGCGCGCCGGCCACGGTGGCCTCGGTGGACATGTGTGTACCCCTGTTCGGTTCGAGAATCCGGTGTGAACGGCTGCTCAGGAGATCCCGAACTCCTCCCCGAGGATGTCGAACATCTCGTCGTCGGTGGCGGTGTGCAGGTCGCGCCCGGCCTCGGCCTCCGGGCGCTGCCCGCCGCGCAGCCGCTCCGCCAGCTCGGTCAGCCGGTCGGCGACGCGGTCCCGGTCCGCGGCGCCGGACAGCGCCGCCAGGCCGGCCTCCAGCCGGTCCAGCTCGTCGAGCGCCGAGACGTTCCGCCCGGTGTCGTCGAACAGCTCGGCGCCGAGGTGGTCGGCCAGCGCCTGCGCCGTCGGGTGGTCGAAGACCAGCGTGGTCGGCAGCTCCAGCCCGGTGGCCGCGACCAGCCGGTTGCGCAGACCGACGGCGGCCAGCGAGTCGAACCCCAGGTCACGGAACGGCCGTTCGGGCTCGATCTCGGCCGGATCGGCGTGCCCCAGCTGGGCCGCGACCTCGGCGCGCACCAGGGTGACGAACTCGGCGTTCCGGTCGTCGGCGGACAGCCCGGCGAGACGCTCGCGCAGCAGCTCGGGCGCCCGGGCGCCACCGCCCGGCTCCGGCTCGGCCGGCTCCGGGGTCGCGGCCGCGACCAGCTCCGCGATCAGCGGACGCGGGCGGGCGGCGGTGTAGCCGACGGCGAAGCGCGGCCAGTCGAGGTCGGCGACGGTCACCCGCTCCAGGTCCTCCTCCACGGCCTGGCGCAGCGCTTCGAGGGCGAGCTCCGGGTCCATCGCCGTCACCCCGATCCGGTCGAGCGCCGCCGAGACGGCCTCGCCGTCCGACATCCCGCCGCCCGCCCAGCGGCCCCAGGCGACGGCGGTGGCGGCCCGGCCCTCGCCCCGGCGCCGGGCGGCGAGGGCGTCGAGGCAGGCGTTGGCCGCCGCGTAGGCGCCCTGGCCTGCTCCGCCCCACACCCCGGCCCCCGAGGTGAAGAGCACGAAGGTCCCGGCTTCGTCCTCGCGCAGCAGTTCGTCCAGCGCGAGGGCGCCGCCGACCTTGGCCGCGACCGCCTCGGCGATGGACGCACGGGTCATCCGGTCGAGCGGCCCGCCGACCTCGGCGCCCGCCGCGTGGACCACGGTGTCCACCCGAAGTCCCCGGCCGCGCAGGCCGGCGAGCAGGGCGGCGAGGGCCTCCCGGTCACTGACGTCGCAGGCGGCGATCTCCACCTCGGCGCCGGCCGCCGACAGCTCCTCGCGCAGGTCCGCGGCCCCCGGTGCGGCCTCGCCGCGCCGGCCGGCCAGCACGAGGTGCTCCACGCCGCCGCGGACCAGCCACCGGGCGACGTGCCCGCCGAGCGCACCGGTGCCACCGGTGACCAGCGCGGTCCGCCCGGGGTGCCAGGGGGTGTCCCGGCGGGGGGCGCCCTCGGCGTGCGGGAACCGGGCGAGGCGCCGGACGAAGGTGCCGAGCGGGCGGATCGCGACCTCGTCCTCCGCCGAGCCCGCGCCGAGCACGGCCGCCAGGGCCGCGCAGGAGCGCTCGTCGACGGTCCCGGGCAGATCGACCAGGCCGCCCCAGCGGTCCGGGTGTTCGAGGCCGGCGACGCGGCCGAGCCCCCAGAGCGCGGCGGCCGTCGTACTGGCCGGGGGTTCGCCGAGGGGGGACGCCGCGCCCCGGGTGGCGCACCAGAGCGGTGCGTCGAGGCCCGCGTCGCCGAGGGCCTGGACCAGCGTGGCCAGCCCGTCCAGGGCGTCGGTCGGGTCGACGGGGGCAGGCCCGGTGTCGGGCAGCAGCAGGACGCCGGCGGGCGCGGTCTCCCGCAGCCAGGCGGCGAGCTCGGCGCGCCCGGCCGGCACCGCGCCGGCTCCGGGGGCGAGCACCTCGGCGCCGGCCGCGGTGAGCGCGCCGGCCACCGTGGCGCGTGACTCCGCGTCGGCCGGGGCCAGCACCAGCCAGCGGCCGGTGAGCCGGCCGGGCGCGGCGGGGGCGTCCGCCCACGGCTCCCACCGCTCGGTGTAGCGCCAGGAGCGGGCCACCGTGTCGGCCCGCCGGCGGGTGCGCCAGGCGGCGAGGGCCGGCAGGACCTCGTGCAGCGGCGCGTCCTCGGGGACGTCGAGCAGCGCGGCGAGGCCCGGTGCGCCGGCGGTGGTGACGGTGTCCCACAGGGTGGCGTCGACCGGGTCGCCGCCCGGGGCGGCGGAGCGCTTGGCGCGCCCGGGCAGCGCGGTGCCGCCGTCCGGGTCGAGCCAGTAGCGGCGGCCCTGGAAGGCGTAGGTGGGCAGGTCGGTCCGGCGCACGCCGGGCCGGTGCAGCAGGCCGGCCCAGTCCACCGGCACGCCGCGGGCGAAGGCGGCGGCCAGGGCGGCGACCAACTGCTGCGGACCGCCCGCGCCGCGCCGCAGGGTGTGCAGCACGGTGCCGGGCGTGGCGGCTTCGGCGATGAGCTCCTCCAGGGGCACCACGAGCCCGGGGTGCGGGCTGCACTCCAGGAAGACGGTGTGCCCCTCCGCGAGGGCCGCGCGCACCGCCGCGTCCAACCGGACGGTTCCGCGCAGGTTGTCGTACCAGTACGGACCCGCCAACCGCTCCGGCTCGTCCACCACTTCACCCGTGACGGTCGAGTACATCGCCACCCGGCCCGGCAGCGGGGCGACGTCCGCCAGCAGGGCCCGGAGGTCGTCGCGCAGCGGGTCCACGTGCCCGGAGTGCGAGGCGTAGTCGACCGGGATCCAGCGGGCCCGGACGTCCTCGCGCTCGCACCGCTCGGCCACGGCGGTCAGCGCCTCGACGGCTCCGGAGAGCACCACGCTCGACGGCCCGTTCACCGCCGCCAGCGACAACCGCTCGTCCCGGGAGACGATGTCGGCGGCGCGCTCGGCCGGGAGGCCGACCGAGAGCATCCCGCCGCCGGTCCCGGAGAGCCTCCGCAGCGCCTGGGCGCGCAGCACCACCACCCGGACGGCGTCCCCCAGGGACAGCAGCCCGGCCACGTGGGCGGCGGCGATCTCACCCTGCGAGTGTCCGATCACGGCCGCCGGCCGCACCCCGCACGACTCCCACCAACGGGCCAGACCCACCATCACCGCGAACAGCACCGGCTGGACCACGTCCACCCGCTCCAGCAGGGCGCCCGACCCGTCGCGCAGCACCTCCAGCAGCGACCAGTCCGTCAGCGGATCCATCACCCCCGCGCACTCCTCCACCGCGGCGGAGAACACCGCTGAGGTGTCGAGGAGTTCGGCCGCCATTCCGACCCACTGCGAGCCCTGGCCCGGGAACACGAACACCGGGCCGGTGACGGCGGCGCCGGGGCCGCCCGCGCCCCCCGCGACCGCGTTCGGAGCGGTGGAGGCCGTTCCGTCCGCCACCGCCCGCAGACCGCCGGCGATCTCGGCGCCGTCACGGCCCCAGACCACCGCACGCCGCTCCAGGGTGGCCCGCCCGGCGGCCAGCGACCAGGCCGCGTCGGCGAGTCCGGCGTCCGGTCGGGCGGTCAGCCACTGCCCGAGCCGCTCGGCCTGCTCGCGCAGCGCGCCCTCGGTGCGGGCCGAGAGCACCCAGGGCACCACCCCGGCCACGCCCGCGGGCTCCCCGGCAGGGGCCTCGGCGGACGGACCGGCAGGGGCCTCGGCGGCCGGCGCCTGCTCCAGGATGACGTGCGCGTTGGTGCCGCTGATCCCGAACGAGGACACCGCCGCGCGGCGCGGGCGGTCCAGCTCGGGCCAGGGGCGGCCCTCGGCGAGCAGTTCGACCCGGCCGGCCGTCCAGTCGACGTGCGGGGTCGGCGCGTCGACGTGCAGGGTCTTCGGCAGCGTGCCGTGGCGCATCGCCATCACCATCTTGATCACCCCGGCCACGCCCGCCGCGGCCTGGGTGTGGCCGAAGTTGGACTTCACCGAGCCGAGCCAGAGCGGCTGCTCCTCGGGGCGGTCCTGGCCGTAGGTGGCGAGCAGGGCCTGCGCCTCGATCGGGTCGCCGAGCACCGTGCCGGTGCCGTGCGCCTCCACCGCGTCGACGTCGGCCGTGGTCAGCCGCGCGTTGGCCAGCGCCTGGCGGATCACCCGCTGCTGGGAGGGGCCGTTGGGGGCGGTGAGGCCGTTGGAGGCGCCGTCCTGGTTGACCGCCGAGCCGCGGACCACCGCGAGGACGGGGTGCCCGTTGCGGCGGGCGTCGGAGAGCCGCTCCAGCAGCAGCATGCCGATGCCCTCGCCCCAGGCGGTGCCGTCCGCACCGGCCGCGAAGGACTTGCAGCGGCCGTTCGGGGCCAGCCCCCGCTGGCGGGCGAACTCCACGAACACGCTCGGGGTCGACATGATCGTCACCCCGCCGGCCAGCGCGAGGTCGCACTCCCCGGTGCGCAGCGCGTGGCTCGCCCAGTGCAGCGACACCAGCGAGGAGGAGCAGGCCGAGTCGACGGTGACGGCCGCGCCCTCCAGGCCCAGGGTGTAGGCGACGCGCCCGGAGGCGACGCCGAAGGAGTTGCCGTTGCCGATGTATGCCTCCAGCTCGTCGTCGACGTCCTGGACCCGGCCGGCGGCGTAGTCCGAGTACATCAGCCCGGCGAAGACGGAGGTGTTGCTGCCGCGCAGCGAGAGCGGGTCGATGCCGGCCCGTTCGAAGGCCTCCCAGGAGGTCTCCAGCAGCAGCCGCTGCTGCGGGTCCATGGCCAGGGCCTCGCGCGGCGAGATGCCGAACAGCTCCGAGTCGAAGCGGTCGATGCCGCGCATGAACGCGCCCTCGCGGGTGTAGAAGCGCCCGGAGCGGTCCGGGTCCGGGTCGTACAGCCCGGCGAGGTCCCAGCCCCGGTCGGTGGGCAGCGGCGAGACGGTGTCCACGCCGTCGGCGACGACGCGCCAGAGGTCCTCGGGGCTCGCGATGCCGCCGGGGAAGCGGCAGCTCATGGCGACGATCGCGATCGGCTCGTCCGCCACCGCCCGCGCCGGGGCGGCGGCCGGGGCCCGGCCGTACTCGGGCAGGCTGAGCAGTTCGGTGCGCAGGAACCGGGCGAGGGCGGTGGCGCTGGGGTAGTCGAACAGGACGGTCGCCGGGAGCCGCAGGCCGGTCGCGGTGTTGAGGCGGTTGCGCATCTCCAGCGCGGTCAGCGAGTCGAAGCCCAGCTCGGTGAAGGCCCGGTCGGCGCCGACCGTCTCGGGGCCGGCGTGTCCGAGGACGACGGCGGCCTGCCGGCGGGTCAGGTCGGTGAGCAGCTGGACCTGCTCGGCCTCGGGGCGGCCGGCCAGGCGCTGGGCGAGCCGGCGGGCCTCCTCGCCGCCGGCCCGGCGCCGTGCCGGGACGAGTCCGCTGAGGATGAGCGGCAGTTCGTCGAAGCGGCGCAGCGCGGCCAGGTCGAGCCGGACGGGCGCGAGCAGGGCCTCGTCCTGGGCGAGGGCGGCGTCGAACAGGGCGAGGCCCTGCTCGGCGGAGAGCGCCAGCACGCCGCTGCGGTCGATGCGGTGGCGGTCGGTGGTGCTGAAGTCCTCCCGCATCAGGCCGCTCTCCTCCTCCCACAGGCCCCAGGCCAGCGAGACGCCGGGCAGGCCGGCCGCCCGCCGGTGCTGGGCGAGGGCGTCCAGGAAGGCGTTGCCGGCCGCGTAGTTGGCCTGGCCGCGGCTGCCGATGACGCCGGCGACGGAGGAGTAGAGCACGAAGGCGGTCAGGTCGAGGTCGCGGGTGAGCTCGTGCAGGTGGAGGGCGGCGTCCACCTTGGGGCGCAGCACGGGGGTGACGCGCTCGGGCGTGAGGGCGGCGATCACGCCGTCGTCCACGGCGCCGGCGGTGTGCACCACGGCGCGCAGCGGGTGCTCGGCGGGGACGGCGGCGAGCAGGGCCGCCAGGGCCTGCCGGTCGGCGGCGTCGCAGGCCGCGACCTCGACGGTGACGCCCAGGGCGGTGAGGTCGGCGGCGAGGTCGGCGGCGCCGGGGGCGGCCGGGCCGCGCCGGCTGGTCAGCAGCAGCCGGCGGACGCCGTGGGCCTCGGCCAGGTGCCGGGCGACGAGGGCGCCGAGCGCGCCGGTGCCGCCGGTGACGAGGACGGTGCCGTCCGGGTCGAAGGCGGGACCGGTGGCCTCGGCGGACCCGGCCCCGGTGCTCCCGGTGCTCCCGGTGCTCCCGGCGGTGGCGCTGCGGGCGATCCGCGGGGCGTACAGGGTGCCGGCGCGCAGGGCGAGTTGGGGTTCGCCGGTCGCGGCGGCGGTCGCGGTGGCGGCGGCCAGGGCGGACACCGAGGCCGGGTCGTCGTCGAGGTCGACCAGGACGATCCGGTCCGGGTTCTCCGACATGGCGGAGCGCACCAGGCCGCCGACGGCGGCGGCGGCGAGGTCGCGCACCGGGTCGCCGGCTCCCACCGAGACCGCCCCGCGGGTCACCACGGCCAGGCGGGTGCCGGTGAGGCGGGGGTCGGCGAGCCAGGTCTGGACGGTGTCCAGGGCCCGGGTGACGGCGGTGTGCACGGCCTGCGCCGGCGGCAGGTCCGCGCCCCCGGCGGCGGGCCAGGGCAGCACGACCACGGCCGGGGCGGGCAGGCCGTCGTCCAGGGCGCGGGCGAGGGCCGCCAGGTCGGTGTGCCGGGAGGCGTCCGGGGCGGGGTCCAGGTCGCCGTCCCCGACCACCGCCCAGGTGCCGGCGGCGGGGGCGGCGGGCTGCGCCGGGTGGGGCAGCACGGTCCAGCGCACGGCGTACAGCGGGTCCTGACGGGCGGTGGCGGCGGCACGCAGCTTCTCCGCGGACACCGGCCGCACGGACAGCGAGCCGATCTCGGCGACCGGCCGGCCCTGGGCGTCGGCGAGGGTCAGGGTGACGGTCTCCGGGCCGGTGCGCCGCAGTCGTGCCCGCACCGCCGCGGCGCCGGGGGCGAACAGCCGCACGTCGCGCCAGGAGAACGGCAGCGAGACCGGTCCGGCGCCGGGGTCGGCGCGGTCGGCGAAGGCCGCGAGGCCGAGCAGGTGCTGGGTGGCGTCCATCAGCGCCGGGTGGATGCCGAAGCGGTCGGCGTCGTGGGCGACGGCCTCGGGCAGCGCGATCTCCCCGTACACGTCCTCGCCGTGGCGGGCGGCGGCGCGCACGCCGAGGAAGGCCGGCCCGTAGGCGACGCCGGCGTCGGCGAGCCAGTCGTAGAAGCCGTCGAGCGGGACGGCGCCCTCCTCGGCCGGCGGCCGGGCCGGCGGCTCGGCGGGGGCGGCGCCGTCGGCGCGGGCCAGGGTGCCGACCGCGTGGCGGGTCCACGGCTCGCCGGCGTCGCCCGTGTCGGGCCGCGAGTGGATCGCGACGGCCCGCCGGCCCCCGGCGTCCGGGGCCTCCAGCCACAGCTGGAGCTGGAGGGCGCCGCGCTCGGGCAGGACCAGCGGGGCCTCCAGGGAGAGTTCCTCGACGAGTTCGCAGCCGGCCCGCCGGCCGGCGTGCAGGGCGAGCTCCAGGAAGGCGGTCCCCGGCAGCAGCACGGTGCCGAGCACCACGTGGTCGCCGAGCCAGGGGTGGCTGTCGAGCGAGAGCAGGCCGGTGAACAGCGAGCCGTGCCCGTCCGCGAGTTCGACCACGGCGCCGAGCAGCGGGTGGTCCGCCGGGCCCTGCCCGAGGCCGGCCGCGTCGGTGACCCCGACGCCCGCGTCCAGCCAGAACCGGCGGCGCTCGAAGGCCTGGGTGGGCAGCTCGACCCGGCGGCGGCCGAGCGCGGCCGGGTCGGTGTCGGTGCCCGCGGTGAGCCCCGCCCAGTCCACCGCCGTGCCGCGCACGAAGGCCCGGCCGAACGCCGTCAGGACGCTCCGGGCGGTGGGGCCCTCGCGGTCGGCGGTGGGGATGACGGCGACCGTCCGGTCGGTCTCCTCGGCGGCGAGGCAGGCGGTGGCCATCGGCGTCAGCACGGCCCCGGGACCGAGTTCGACGAACTCGCTCGCCCCGGCCGCCCGCAGCGCGCCGATCGCGTCGGCGAAGCGGACGGTGCCCCGCAGGTTGGCGACCCAGTGGGCCGGCTCGCGCAGCCGCTCGGGGGCGGCGAGCGCGCCGGTGACGGTGGAGACGAGCGGGATCCCCGCGCGGCGCGGGCGCAGACCGTCGACGACGGCGGCGAACTTCGTCAGCACCGGGTCCATCAGTTCGGAGTGGAAGGCGTGCGAGACCGGCAGCCGGGTGTGCCGCCAGCCGCGTTCCGCGCACACGGCGCGGACCTGCTCGACGGCCTCGGTGGTACCGGAGACCACCACGCTCGCGGGCCCGTTGACGGCGGCCAGGCCGACCCCGGCCAGCGGGGCCAGGACGGCGGCGGTCTCGGCCTCGCCCGCCCCGACCGCGAGCATCGCACCGCCGGCCGGCAGCGCGGCCATCAGCCGGGCGCGGGCGGCGACCAGGGTGACGGCGTCCTCCAGGGTGAGCGCCCCGGCCACGTGCGCGGCGACGATCTCGCCCAGCGAATGGCCGGCCACGAAGTCGGGCGCCGGCGCCCACGCCGTCCACAGCCGGTAGAGGGCCACCTCGTGGGCGAACAGGGCCGGCTGGGCGACGCCGGTGTCCTCGGCCGGCGCCGACGGACCGTCGGGCTCGCCGAGCAGCACCTCGCGGACGGAGAACGGCGTCACGCCCTCGAAGGCGGCGCAGACCTCGTCCAGCGCGGCGGCGAAGACCGGGAACGCCTCGTACGCCTCGCGCGCGGCGCCGCGGGTCCGGGTGCCCTGGCCGGTGAACAGGACGGCGGTGCGGCCGGTGCGGCGCGGCACGGCGCCCCGCGGCGCGTCCCCGCCGCCGTCCGCGACCCTGCCCAGCTCCGCGGCCAGTGCGGCGGTCCCGGTCCCGACCACGACCGCCCGGTGCTCCAGCACGGCCCGGCCGGAGGCCAGTGACCAGGCCACGTCGGCCGGCCGGGCCCCGGGGTGCGCGAGCGCCCAGTCCCGCAGCCGGGCGGCCTGGGCGCGCAGGCCGGCCTCGGTGCGCGCGCCGACCACCCAGGGCACGGGGGCCGGCGCCGGCGCGGCGCCCTCCTGCTCGGCGGGCGCCCGGTCCTCGGCCGGCTCCTCCTCGATGATCACGTGGGCGTTGGTGCCGCTCACCCCGAAGGAGGACACGCCGGCCCGGCGCACCCGCTCCCCCGCCGGCCAGGCCACCGGCTCGGTCAGCAGCTCGACCGCCCCGGTCGCCCAGTCGACCACGGGCGTGGGCTCCTCGGCGTGCAGGGTGCGCGGCAGCAGGCCGTGCCGCAGCGCGAGCACCGTCTTGATCACGCCGGCCACGCCGGCGGCGGCCTGGGTGTGGCCGAGGTTGGACTTCACCGAGCCGAGGTGCAGCGGCCGGCCGGCCGGCCGGTCCTGACCGTAGGTGGCCAGCAGGGCCTGGGCCTCGATCGGGTCGCCGAGCACCGTGCCGGTGCCGTGCGCCTCGACCGCGTCGACGTCCGCCGGGCTCAGCCGGGCGCCGGCGAGGGCCTGGCGGATCACCCGCTCCTGCGCCAGGTCGTTGGGCGCGGTCAGCCCGTTGGAGGCGCCGTCCTGGTTGACCGCCGACCCCCGCACCACGGCGAGCACGGAGTGCCCGTGGCGCCGCGCGTCGGAGAGCCGCTCGACCAGCAGCATGCCGACGCCCTCGCTCCAGCCGGTGCCGTCGGCCCCCGCCGAGAAGGACTTGCACCGCCCGTCCGCCGCCAGGCCGCGCTGGCGGGCGAACTCGTCGAAGGCGCCCGGGGTCGCCAGGACGGTCGCGCCGCCGGCCAGCGCGAGGTCGCACTCGCCGGCCCGCAGTGCCTGGCAGGCCAGGTGCAGGGCGACCAGCGAGGAGGAGCAGGCGGTGTCGACGGTCACCGCCGCGCCCTCCAGGCCCAGGGTGTAGGCGATCCGGCCGGAGGCGACGCTGGTCAGGCTGCCGGTCAGCAGGTGGCCCTCGACCTCCTTGGGGACGCTGGGCAGCCGGGACAGGTAGTCGCTCGCGATCACCCCGACGAAGACGCCGGTCCGGCTGCCGCGCAGCGAGGTCGGGTCGATCCCGGCCCGCTCGACCGCCTCCCAGGAGGCCTCCAGCAGCAGGCGCTGCTGCGGGTCCATCGCCAGCGCCTCGCGCGGCGAGATCCCGAAGAAGCCGGGGTCGAAGTCGGCCGCGTCGTCCAGGAACCCGCCCCGGTAGGCGCCGCCGGCCGCGCTCTCGGCGTGCTCCCAGCCGCGCCCGGAGGGGATGCCGGTGATGGCGTCACCGCCGGTGCGCACCAGCTCCCACAGCTCCTCGGGCGAGCCGACCCCGCCCGGGTAGCGGCACTGCATGCCGACGATGGCCACGGGCTCGTGCCACCGGTCCTCGGCGTCGCGCAGCAGTGTCCGGGTCTCGTGCAGCTCGTTGGCCGCACGCCGCAGGTAGTCGCGCAGTTGCTCTTCGTTCGCCATCGTTGGTCCGCTCCGTGAGTGTCCGCGAGGGACGGGGATGCCCCAGCCCCGTGATGGGTGGTCAGCGATCGGTGCCGCGGTCGATGAAGTCGAACATCTCCTCGTCGGTGGCCGAACCGAATGCCTCGTGCACGACGGGGGCCTGCGGCTCCGCCGGGTCCTGCGGGCCGTCCCCGGCGAGTTCCCGCAGGCGCTGCGCCGCCCTGGCCCGGTCCTGTCCGTCCAGCAGGGCGAGCATCGCCTCGACCCGGTCGATCTCGCCGAGCACGGACTCCCAGGAGACGGTGTGCTCGCGGCGCAGCAGGGTCCGCAGGTGGCGGCCGAGGGCGGCCGGGTTCGGGTGGCTGAAGACCAGCGTGGCCGGCAGGGCCAGGCCGGTCGCGGCCCGCAGCCGGTTGCGCACCGCGAGCGCGGTGAGCGAGTCGAAGCCGAGGTCCTTGAAGGCCGTCCCGGGGTCGATCTCCTCGGGGTCGGCGTGGCCGAGCACGGCGGCGGCGCCGGTCCGGACCAGGTCGACGAAGGCCTGCTCCTGCTCCTCCTCGGGCAGGTCGAGCAGGCGGGCGGCGACGGCGGGGCCGGTCTCGGCCGGGCCGGCCGACGGGCCGCGCCGGCGGTCGGTCACCAGGCCGGCGAGCAGGGGTGTCACGCCCGGGTCGCCGCGCCGCACGGCGGCGGTGTCGACGGCGAGCGGGGTGAGCGCGGCCTCCGGGCGGCCGAGCGCCTCGTCGAGCAGCGCCAGGGCCTCGCGCTCGTCGAGGGCCACCAGCCCGTCCGGGCGGGTCCGCTCCTCGGCGTCGGCGTCGGCGTCGGCGTCGGCGTCCGGGGCCGCCCACGGCCCCCAGGCGAGCGCGAGGCCGGGCAGCCCCCGGGCGCGCCGGTGCTGGGCCAGGGCGTCGAGGAAGGCCGCACCGGCGGCCTCCCAGGCCCGGTCCCGATCGCCCGCCTGGCCGGCCCAGGAGCCGTGCAGGACGAAGGCGGCGAGGTCCAGGCCCTCCGTCAGTTCGTGCAGGTGCCAGGCCCCGTCGACGACCGGGCGCAGCCCGGCCCCGACGTCCGTGCCGGCGTCGCCGTCACCGCCGTCGGTGCGCGGGGCTTCGGCCGCGTGCACCACGGCGCGCAGCGGGTGCTCGGCCGGCACGGCGGCCAGCAGCGCGGCCAGGGCCTCCCGGTCGGCGGCGTCGCAGTCGGCGAGTTCGACGGCGGCGCCGAGCGCGGTCAGCTCCTCGGCCAGGGCGGCGGTCTCCGGTGCCGTGGCGCCGGGGCCGGCGAGCAGCAGCCGGCGCACGCCGTGGACGGCCACCAGGTGGCGGGCGGTGGCGACGCCGGGGCGGCCGGTGACGCCGGTCACCAGGACGGTGCCGTCCGCCGGGAGGGCCGGCTGCTGCTCGGCGACGGCGGGCGCCCGGCCGAGCACCGGCACGAGGACCTGCCCGGCCCGGACGGCGAACTCGGTCAGGCCCGCGTCCACGGCCGCCGCCAGGGCCTGTGCGGAGGCCTCGTGGGCGTCCAGGTCGGCGAGGACGACCCGCTCGCGGCCGGTCGAGCGCAGCAGCCCCCACAGGGCGGCGGCGGCCGGGTCGGCGACGCGGTCGCCGGGTTCGGCGAGCACCGCGCCCCGGGTGACCAGGACCAGGCGGGTGCCCTCGAAGCGCCGGTCCGCCTCGTGCGCGCGCAGCACCGCGAGCACGGTGCGGATCCGCTCGCGGACGGCCCGCGGCAGCGGCTCCCCGTCCGCCGGGGCGTCCGGCAGCAGGGCGATCCGCGCCGGCACCGGCAGCCCGGCCGCCACCGCGGCGCCGAGCGCCGTCCAGTCGGGGTGGGCGCCGGCCGCGAGCTCGCGGGCGAGCGGGCCGGCGGCGCCGATCAGGGCCCAGGCCCCGCCGGGCGCCCCGGCGAGCGGCTGCTCCGGCGCCGTCCACTCCAGCCGGGCGAGCGCCGGGCGCTCGCGGCCCGCCGCGCGCAGGTCGGCGGCCGACCAGGAGCGCAGCCGGACGGACTCGATCGCGCCGACGGACTGCCCGTGCTCGTCGGCGAGGTGCACGGCCAGGGTGTCCGGGCCGGTGGCGCGCAGCGTGAGCCGGACGGCCGGGCGGGTGCCGGGCACGGCGGTGACGCCGTGCCAGGCGGACGGCAGGCGCACCAGGCCGTCGGCCTCGGGCTCGCCGGGGGCGAGGCCGAGCAGGGCCGCCTCCAGCAGGGCCGGGTGCAGGTCGTGGCGGGCGGTCTGCGCCTCGCCGCCGGTGTGGGCGGTCTCGGCGAACAGGTCCTCGCCGCGGCGCCAGGCGGCCCGCATCCCGGCGAAGGCGGGGCCGAGCCGCAGGCCGGTGCGGGTGAGCCGCTCGTAGGCGTCCGCCACGGGGAGCGGGGTCGCGCCGATCGGCGGCCACGGCTCGGGGCGGGCGGCCGGGCGGTGGCCGCCGGGGGCCAGCGTGCCGGTGGCGTGGCGGGTCCAGGGGGCGTCGGCGGGCGCGTCCTCGGGCCGCGAGTGCACGCTCACGCCGCGGGCGCCGGTGCCGTCCGGCACCTCCAGGGCGACCTGGACCCGGACCCCGGCGGCCGCGGGCAGCACCAGCGGGGTGTGGACGGTGAGTTCCTCCAGCACCGGGCAGCCGCTCTCGTGGCCGGCCCGCAGCGCGAGGTCGACGAGGAGGCTGCCGGGCACGGCGGCGGAGCCGAGTGCGAGGTGGTCGGCCAGCCAGGGGTGCGCGGTGGTGGAGAGCCTGCCGGTGAAGACCGTCCCGGAGCCGTCGGCGAGGTCGACGCCGGCGCCGAGCACGGGGTGCTCGACGGCGGACTGCCCCCAGCCGGCGCCGGCGGAACCGGTGGCGGCGGTGGGCTCGATCCAGTGGCGGCGGCGCCGGAAGGGGTAGCCGGGCAGGTCGACCCGTGTCACGCCGGCGTGGGCGAGCAGCCCCGGCCAGTCGACGTCCAGCCCTCGGGCGTGGGCGTCGGACAGCGCGGTGACCAGCCGGTCCGCGCCGCCGTCGCCCCGGCGCAGGGTGCCCAGCACCGCCGCGGGGACGCCGAGCCCGTCGAGGGTGTCCCCGACCGGCACCAGCAGGCCGGGGTGCGGGCTGCACTCGACGAAGGCGTCGTGGCCGTCGACGGCGGCGGCCTCGATCGCCCGCGCGAACAGGACGGTGCGGCGCATGTTCTCGAACCAGTAGGCGGCGTCCAGCGGGGTCGTGTCGTCGAGCAGCGCGCCGGTGACGGTGGAGTACATCGGGACGCGGCCCGGCTGCGGGCGCAGGTCCGCGAGCAGGCGGGTGATCTCCTCGCGGGTGGGGTCCATCTGCGCGGAGTGCGAGGCGTAGGCGGCGGGCACCCAGCGGGCGCGGGTCCCGGCCGTCTCGCAGCGCGCGGCGATCACGGCCAGGGCGTCCTCGTCGCCGGAGAGCACCACGCCGGTCGGGCTGTTGACGGCACCGAGCGACACCAGGCCGGCGGCGCCGGTCGCGTCGATCTCGGCGCGGGCCCGGTCCGGGGTCATGGCCACCGCGAGCAGGCCGCCGTGGCAGGCGTCGACCGTCTGCACGGCCCGCACCCGCATCACCGCGACCCGGGCGGCGTCCGCCAGCGAGAGCCGGCCGGCCACGTACGCGGCGGCGGCCTCGCCCTGGGAGTGGCCAATCACGGCGGCCGGGCGCACCCCGCAGGACTCCCACCAGCGGGCGAGGCCGACCATCACGGCGAACAGGACGGGGTGCAGCACCTCGACCCGGGCGAGCATCCGCTCGGTGTGCTCGTCGGTGCCGCGCAGCACGTCGAGCAGCGACCAGCCGGTGACCAGCGGGTCGACGGCCTCCGCGCACTCGGCCACCGCCTGGGCGAACACCGGGCTGACGTCCATGAGTTCGGCCGCCATGCCGAGCCACTGGGAGCCCTGGCCGGGGAAGACGAAGACCGGTCCCGGACCGGAGACCAGGACGCCCGGGGCCTCCACCGCCCCGTCGGCCACCTCCCCCAGCGAGGCGAGCAGATCGGCGGTGTCGCGACCGCGGGCCACCGCCCGGTGGTCGAAGGCGGCCCGGCCGGTGGCCAGCGACCAGGCGACGTCGGCGGGTTCGGCCTCCGGGTGGCGCAGGAACCAGTCCCGCAGCCGGGCGGCCTGGGCGCGCAGCGCCTCGCCGGTGCGGGCGGACAGCGGCCACGGCACCACGCCGGCCACGCCCGGCGCCTGCGGGGCGGGGTGCGCGGCGCGCTCGGGCCGCGGCTGCTCGTCGGGTGCCTGTTCGAGGATGATGTGCGCGTTGGTGCCGCTGACGCCGAAGGAGGAGACGGCCGCGCGGCGCGGGCGGCCGGTCTGCGGCCAGGCCCGGTGCTCGGTGGCCAGCGCGACGTGGCCGGAGGCCCAGTCGACGTGCGGGGTCGGTTCGTCGGCGTGCAGGGTGCGCGGCAGTTCGCCGTGGCGCAGCGCGAGCACCATCTTGAGCACGCCCGCGATGCCGGCGGCGGACTGGGTGTGGCCGATGTTGGACTTGATCGAGCCCAGCCACAGCGGCCGTTCGGCGGTGTGCTCGCGGCCGTACACGGCGAGCAGGGCCTGCGCCTCGATCGGGTCGCCGAGCCGGGTGCCGGTGCCGTGCGCCTCGACCGCGTCGACGTCGGCCGGGGTGAGCCCGGCGTTGCCGAGCGCCTGGCGGATGACCCGCTGCTGGGAGGGCCCGTTGGGCGCGGTGAGCCCGTTGGAGGCGCCGTCCTGGTTGGTCGCGGAGCCGCGCACGACGGCGAGGACGTGGTGGCCGCGGCGCCGGGCGTCGGAGAGCCGCTCGACGAGCACGAGGCCGGCGCCCTCGCCCCAGCCGGTGCCGTCGGCCGCCGCCGCGAACGGCTTGCAGCGGCCGTCCGGCGCCAGTCCGCGCTGGCGGCTGAACTCGACGAAGGCGTGCGGCGAGGTGAGCACCGCCACGCCGCCGGCGAGCGCGAGGTCGCACTCCCCGGAGCGCAGCGCGGCGGCCGCGAGGTGCAGGGCGACCAGCGAGGAGGAGCAGGCGGTGTCGACGGTGACGGCCGGGCCTTCGAGGCCGAGCACGTAGGAGACCCGGCCGCTGATGACGCTGGTGGCGGTGCCGGTGAGCAGGTAGCCCTCCTGGCCCTCGGCGACCGCGCCCGAGGCGGTGTGGTAGTCCTGCGCCATCGCGCCGACGAACACGCCGGTGGCGGAGCCGCGCAGCGAGGTGGGGTCGATGCCGGCGTGTTCGAAGGTCTCCCACGCGGTCTCCAGCAGGACGCGCTGCTGGGGGTCCATCGCGGCGGCCTCGCGCGGCGAGATGCCGAAGAACTCGGCGTCGAAGGCGACGGCGTCGTCGATGAAGCCGCCCTCGTGCACGTAGGACTTGCCGGGGCGGTCGGGGTCGGGGTCGAAGAGGGTGTCGAGGTTCCAGCCCCGGTCGCGCGGGAACGGTGCGATGGCGTCGGCGCCCTCGGCGAGCATCCGCCACAGGTCGTGCTCGTCGGAGACGCCGCCGGGGTAGCGGCAGCCCAGGCCGACGATCACCACCGGGTCGTCGGCGGCGTCGGGGGTGCGCGGCGCGGGCGGGGCGGGCGCGGCGGGCTCGGGGGCGCCGAGGAGTTCGGCGCCGATGTGCTCGGCGAGCGCCTCGGGCGTCGGGTGGTCGAAGACCAGGGTGACGGGCAGCCGCAGGCCGGTCGCGGCGGTGAGCCGGTTGCGCAGTTCGACGGCGGTGAGCGAGTCGAAGCCGAGCGCCTTGAACGGGCGTCCGCGCTCGATCGTCTCGGCGCCGGCGTGGCCGAGGACGGCCGCGGTCTCCTGGCGGACCAGGGTGGTGAGGGTCTGCCGGCGCCGGTCCTCGGGCAGCCGGGCGAGGCGCTGCGCGAACGCGGCCGTGTCCGGGTCGGGGCCGGCGGCGGCCCGCCGGGGCCGGGAGCGGACGAGGTCGCGCAGCAGGGCGGGGACGCCGTCGGCCGCGCGCAGCGCGGCGAGGTCCAGGTGGGCGAGCACCGCGGCCGGGTGGTCGGCGGCGCGCGCGGCGTCGTACAGCGCGAGCGCGTGGCCGGTCTCCAGGGCCGCGACGCCGGTGCGGGCGATGCGGTCGAGGTCGGACCGGTCGAGGTGGCCGGTCATCCCGCTGGCCTGCGCCCACAGGCCCCAGGCCAGCGAGGTGGCGGCCAGGCCCCGGGAGCGCCGGTGCTGGGCGAGCGCGTCCAGGTAGGCGTTGGCGGCCGCGTAGTTGGCCTGTCCGGCGCCGCCGAAGGTGCCCGCCATCGAGGAGAAGAGCACGAACTCGGCGAGGTCCAGGCCGAGCGTCAGCTCGTGCAGGTTCCGGGCGGCGTCGGTCTTGGGGCGCAGCACGCGGTCGAGCTGTTCGGGGGTGAGCGCGTGCACGGCGGCGTCGTCGATGGCGCCCGCCGCGTGCACCACCGCGGTGAGCGGGTGCCCGGGGTCGACGGTGGCGAGCAGGGCGGCCAGCGCCTCCCGGTCGGCGGCGTCACAGGCCTCGATCCGCACCTCGGCGCCGAGGGCGGTGAGGTCGGCGGCGAGTTCGGCGGCGCCGTCGGCGGCCGGGCCGCGGCGGCTGGTGAGCAGCAGGTGCCGGGCACCGTGTCCGGTGACCAGGTGGCGGGCGAGCAGGGCGCCGAGGGTGCCGGTGCCGCCGGTGATCAGGACGGTGCCGCCGGGGTCGGCGGCGCCGGTGACGGTGGGCGGCAGGGTCAGCACGATCTTGCCGGTGTGCCGGGCCTGGCCCAGGTGGCGGAAGGCGGCGACGGCGTCGCGGACGTCCCAGGTGGTGACCGGCAGCGGGGCGAGCGTGCCGTCGGCGAACAGGGCGCCGAGTTCGGTCAGGATCTCCTGGATGCGGTCGGCGCCCGCGTCCATGAGGTCGAACGCGTGGTAGTCGGTGCCGGGGTGGGCGGCGGTCACCGCGGCGCGGTCGCGGATGTCGGTCTTGCCCATCTCCAGGAACCGGCCGCCGGGGCCGAGCAGGCGCAGCGAGGCGTCGACGTAGTCCTGGGCGAGCGAGTTGAGCACGAGGTCGAAGCCCCGCCCGTCGCGGGCGGTGCGGAACCGTTCCTCGAAGCCGAGGTCGCGGGAGGAGGCGAGGTGGTCGTCGTCCAGCCCGAGGGCGCGCAGCACCGGCCACTTGGCGGGCGAGGCGGTGCCGTGGACCTCCAGGTCCCAGTGCCGGGCGAGTTGCAGGGCGGCCATGCCGACGCCGCCGCTCGCGGCGTGCAGGAGCAGCGACTCGCACGGCTGCACCCGGCCGAGGTCGACCAGGCCGTAGTAGGCCGTGAGGTACACCACCGGCACGCTCGCCGCCTGCGGGTACGTCCAGCCGGCCGGGACGGGCGCGAGCAGGCGGCGGTCGGTCACCGCGAGCGGGCCGGTGCCGCCGGAGAACAGGCCCATGACGCGGTCGCCGGGGGTGAGGTCGTGGACCTCGGTGCCGACCTCGACCACCACGCCGGCGCCCTCGCCGCCGGGCGGGCGGGTGTCGGCGACCATGCCGAGGGCGACCACGACGTCGCGGAAGTTGAGGCCCGCGGCGCGCAGCGCGACCCGGACCTCGCCGGGGGCGAGCGGGCGGACGCCGTCCTCGTGGGGCAGCAGGGCCAGGCCGTCGATGGTTCCGGTGCCGGTCAGGTCGAGGCGCCAGGCGTCGGTGCCGGCGGGCACCGCCAGGCGCTCCGCCGGGACGCTCCGGGCGAGCCGGGGCGCGGCCGCGGTGCCGGAGCGCAGGGCGAGCTGGGGTTCGCCGCAGGCCAGGGCCGCGCCGAGGGCGGCGTACGAGTCGGGGTGCCGGTCGAGGTCGACCAGCACGATCCGGCCGGGGTGCTCGGTCTGGGCGGAGCGCACCAGGCCCCAGACCGCGGCCGCGCCGAGGTCGTCGACCGCCTCCCCGTACGGGCCGGGCACGGCGCCGCGGGTGAGCACCACCAGCGGGGTGGCGGCGAACCGTTCGGCGGCGAGCCAGGACTGCAGGAACGCCAGCACCCGCCGGGTGGCGGTGCGGACGGCCTGCGGGCCGCCGTCGGTGGCGCAGGTGAGCGCGACGGCGTCGGGCAGCGGGGCGTCCGGGTCGGGCGCGGCCGGGTCGGCAAGTGCGGTGACGGTGGCACCGGCCGCGCGCAGGGCCGTCTCCGCCCCGAGTTCGTCGGCCCCGGCCAGGGCCCAGCTGCCGAGCGGGGCGGACCCGGGCAGGGTCAGCGGCGGCCAGGCGACGGGGTGGAGGTCCTGCGCGGCGCCGGCCGGGGCGGGAGCGAGGCCGTCCGCGGTGAGCGGCCGGGAGAGCAGCGAGTCGACGGTGGCGACGGGGGCGCCGGCCGGGTCGGTCAGCGCGAGGGTGACGGCGTCCGGGCCGGTGCGGCCGAGCCGCACCCGCAGGGTGCGGGCGCCGACCGCGTACAGCCGCACGCCCGCCCAGGCGAACGGGAGGCCGACGCCCCGGCCCTCGTCCGGCGCGCCGTCGAGCGCCCCGGCGGTGTGCAGGGCGGCGTCGAGCAGCGCGGGATGGAGCGCGAACCGCCCGGCGTCGTGGTCGTCCCCGGGCAGGGCGACCTCGGCCAGCAGGTCGTCGCCGTGCCGCCAGGCGGCGCGCACCGCACGGAACAGCGGGCCGTACTGGTAGCCGGCGGCGGCCAGGCGCTCGTAGAGGCCGTCGGTGTCCAGCGGTTCGGCGCCGGGCGGCGGCCAGGCCGCGTCGTCGGCGGCGGGTTCCCCGCCGGGCCGGGCCGGTGCGAGGACGCCGGCGGCGTGCCGGGTCCACGGGCCCGGCTCGGTGGTGTCGGGGCGCGCGTGCACGGTGAGCGCGCGGCGCCCGTCCTCGTCCGGGGCGTCGAGGTGGACCTGGAGCTGGACGGCCCCGCGCTCGCGCAGGGTCAGCGGCGCCTCCAGGGTGAGCTCCTCGATCACCGTGCAGTCGGCCGACTGCCCTGCCCGCAGGGCGAGTTCGACGAGTGCCGTGCCGGGGAGCAGCACCGTGCCGAGGACGGCGTGGTCGGCGAGCCAGGGATGGGTGGGCAGCGAGATCCGGCCGGTGAGCAGGTGCCGGTCGTCCCCGGCCTGGACGAGGGCGGCGCCGAGCAGCGGGTGGTCGGTGGAGCGCAGGCCGAGCCCTTCGGCGTCGGCGGCCGCCGGGGCGGGCTCCAGCCAGTAGCGCTCGCGCTGGAAGGCGTAGGTGGGCAGGTCGGTGCGCGGCGGCGTGCGGTGGGCGTGCAGCGCCGCCCAGTCGACGGGCACCCCGCGCACGGACAGGCCGGCCGCCGCGGTCAGCAGGCGCGCCAGGGTGTCCGCGTCGCGCTGGAGCGAACCGACGACCAGCGCGTCCGTCCCGGACTCCTGGGCGGTCTGCTCGACGGCCGGGGCCATCACCGGGTGCGGGCTGGTCTCGACCAGCGTGGTGCAGCCGTCGCGCAGCAGCGCACGGGTGGCCCGCTCGAAGGCGACGGTCTCGCGCAGGTTGCGATACCAGTACCCGGCGTCCAGGGCGGCGCCGTCGAGCGGCTCGCCGGTGACGGTCGAGTAGAACGTCACCGCCGGGGTCGGCCGCGGGGCGATGTCGCCGATGCCGGTGAGGAGTTCGTCGCGGACGCGCTCGACGGCGGCGGAGTGTGCGGCGTAGTCGACCGGCAGCCGGCGGCTGCGCAGGCCGCGGGCCTCGCACCGCTCGTGCAGCTCGTCCAGGGCGGCGGCGTCCCCGGAGACGACCACCGCGCCCGGTCCGTTGACGGCCGCGATGCCGATCCGCCCGGGCAGGCCGGCGATCAGCTCCTCGGCCTGTCCGGCGGACGCGGCCAGCGACATCATGCCGCCGCCGCCCGCGATGGCGCGCAGGGCCCGGCTGCGCAGCGCGACGATCCGGGCGGCCTCCTCCAGGGTCAGCGCGCCGGCCACCTGGGCGGCGGCGATCTCGCCCTGCGAGTGGCCGACGACGGCGGCCGGTTCGACGCCGAGCGAGCGCCACACCGCGGCGACGGACACCATGACGGCGAACAGCGCGGGCTGGACGACGTCGACGCGGTCCAGCGAGGCGGCGCCGGGGCGCCGGCGCAGCACGTCGAGCAGCGACCAGTCGGTGTGCGGGGCGAGGGCGGCGTCGCAGGCGCGGATGTGCTCCGCGAACACCGCGGACTCGGCCAGCAGCCGGGCGCCCATGCCCTCCCACTGGGAGCCCTGACCGCCGAAGACGAAGACCGTCCGGCCGGGCTGCCCGGCGGCGCCGGTGACCAGCCCGGGGTGCGCCGCGCCGGTGCTCAACGCGTCGAGCGCGGCGAGGAGTTCGTCCGGTTCGGCGGCGACGAGCGCGGCGCGGTGGTCGAGCGCGGCGCGGGTGGTGGCGAGTGCGTGGGCGGTGTCGGCGGGCCTGGCGGCGGGGCGCTGCGCCAAGTGGGCGCGGAGCCGGGCGGCCTGGTCGCGCAGGGCGGCCGGGGTCGCGCCGGACAGCGGCCAGACCAGCGCGGACGGCTCCGGCTCCGGACCGGGGAGCGGCGCCGCGGCCTCCCCGACCGGGTCGCCCTGTTCCAGGATCACGTGCGCGTTGGTGCCGCTGACGCCGAAGGAGGACACCCCGGCCCGGCGGGGCCGGCCGTCCTGCGGCCAGGGCGCCGGCTCGGTGAGCAGCGAGACGGCGCCGGACGCCCAGTCGACGTGCGGGGTGGGCGCGTCCACGTGCACGGTGGCGGGCAGTTCGCCGTGCCGCATCGCCATGATCATCTTGATCACGCCGGCCACGCCGGCGGCGGCCTGGGTGTGGCCGAGGTTGGACTTCACCGAGCCGAGGCGCAACGGCCGTTCGGCCGGCCGGTCCTGACCGTAGGTGGCCAGCAGCGCGTGCGCCTCGATCGGGTCGCCGAGGGCCGTGCCGGTGCCGTGCGCCTCGACCGCGTCGACCTCGGCCGGGGTGAGGCCGGCCTGGGCGAGCGCGTCGCGGATCACCCGCTCCTGGGCGAGGCCGTTGGGCGCGGAGAGGCCGTTGCTCGCGCCGTCCTGGTTGACCGCGCTGCCCCGGACCACCGCGAGGACGGGATGGCCGTTGCGCCGCGCGTCGGAGAGCCGTTCGACCAGCAGCAGGCCCACGCCCTCCGACCAGGCCGTGCCGTCGGCGCCGGCCGCGAAGGACTTGCAGCGCCCGTCCGGGGCCAGACCCCGCTGGCGGGAGAACTCGACGAAGGTCGACGGGCTGGACATCACCGTCACCCCGCCGGCCAGCGCGAGGTCGCACTCGCCCCGGCGCAGCGCCTGGCAGGCCAGGTGCAGCGCGACCAGCGAGGAGGAGCAGGCGGTGTCGACCGTCACGGCCGGGCCCTCCAGGCCCAGGGTGTAGGCCACCCGGCCGGAGGCGATGCTGCCCGCGCTGCCGTTGCCTAGGTAGCCGTCCACGCCCTCGGGGACGGCCGCCAGCCGCGACGCGTAGTCGGCGTACATCAGGCCGGCGAAGACCCCGGTGCGGCTGCCGCGCAGCGAGCGCGGGTCGATGGAGGCCCGCTCGATCGCCTCCCAGGACGCCTCCAGCAGCAGGCGCTGCTGCGGGTCCATGGCGAGGGCCTCGCGCGGGCTGATCCCGAAGAACCCGGGGTCGAAGCGGTCGGCGTCGTACAGGAACCCGCCCTCGCGGACGTAGGAGGTGCCGGGGTGGTCGGGGTCGGGGTGGAACAGGTTCTCGACGTCCCAGCCGCGGTTGTCGGGGAAGGCCGAGATGGCGTCGGTGCCCTCGTGGACCAGCCGCCAGAGGTCCTCCGGGCTCGCCACCCCGCCGGGGTAGCGGCAGCCGGCGGCGACGATCGCGATCGGCTCGTCCCCGGCCCGGTCGCCGGGAGATGCCGCCCTGCCCACCGGGGCGGCGGCGCGGCCCCGGCGCGGCCCGTCGAGCAGTTCGGCGCGCAGGTGGCGGCCGAGGGCGCCCGCGGACGGGTGGTCGAACAGCACGGTGGCGGGCAGGCGCACGCCGACCGCGCCGTTCAGCCGGTTGCGCAGTTCGAGCGCGGCGAGCGAGTCGAGGCCCAGTTCGCTGAACGCCCGGTCCGGGTGGATCGCCCCGGCGTCCGGGTGGCCGAGGACGGCGGCGGCGTGGGTGCGCACCAGGTCGACCAGGTGCCGTTCCTGCTCGGCCGCCGGGGCGGCGGCCAGCCGGCGGACCAGCGCGCGTCCGGTGTCCGGGGCCGGGCGCGCCGTCCCGGGCCGGCGAGCGGCCAGCCCGGCCAGGACGGGCGGCAGGTCGTCCCCGCCGAGGCGGCCCGGATCCAGCCGGACCGGCGCCAGGACGGCCTCCGGGCGGGCCAGCGCCGCGTCGAACAGGGCGAGGCCGAGGCCGGCGTCCAGCGGCTCGACGCCGAAGCGGGCCATCCGCTGCCGGTCGGTCGCGCCGAGACCCGCGGTGAGCGCGCTGTCCTGCTCCCACAGGCCCCACTGCAGCGAGACGGCGGGCAGGCCGAGGGCGCGGCGGCGCTGCGCGAGCGCGTCGAGCACCAGGTTGGCGGCGGAGTAGGCGGCCTGGCCCGGGTTGCCGGTGAGGCCGGCGGCCGAGGAGAAGAGCACGAACGCCCGCAGGTCCAGCCCGGCCGTCAGCTCGTGCAGGTGCAGCGCCGCGACGGCCTTGGGCCGCAGGACGCGCGCCACCCGCTCGGCGGTCAGCGCCGGGAGCAGGCCGTCGTCGACCACGGCCGCCAGGTGGACCACCGCGGCGAGCGGGTGCTCGGCCGGGACGGCCGCGAGGACCCCCGCCAGCGCGGCGCGGTCGGCGACGTCGCAGGCCGCGAAGGTGGCCTGCGCACCGGCCGCGGCGAGCTCGGCCCGCAGCTCCGGTGCTCCGGGGGCGTCGGCGCCGCGCCGGGACACCAGCAGCAGGTGTCGCACGCCGTGCGCCGCGACGAGGTGCCGGGCCACCAGGGCGCCCAGGGCTCCGGTGCCCCCGGTGACCAGCACGGTGCCGCCGTCGGCGAGCTCCGGCGGGGTGGGCACGGCCGGGAGGGCCGGCGCCCGGCGCAGCCGGGGCACCAGCAGGGCCGCACCGCGCAGCGCGGCCTCGGGCAGGGCGCCGGCCGCGGCGAGCGCGTCGAGCCGGGCGTCGGTGTCCGTGTTGGTGTCGGTGCCGGCGGGTCGGGTGCCGGCGGGGTCGGTGGCCGTCTCCAGGTCGAGGAGCGCGAAGCGGTCGGGGTGCTCCGAGCGGGCGGCCCGGACCAGGCCCCACACCGCGGCGGCGGCCGGGTCCGGCACCTCGGCGCCGTCCACGGCGAGCGCGCCGCGGGTCGTGACCACCAGGCGCGCGGCGGCGAACCGCTCCTCCGCGAGCCAGGCCTGCGCGACGGCGAGCGCCTCCTGCACGGCCGCCCCGACGGCCTCCGGCCCCGCGGCCCGGTCCTGACCGGGCCGGGTGGCGAGCAGGACGGCGTCGGGCAGCGGCGCGCCGTCGGCGACCGCCGCGGCCAGTGCGGCGAGGTCCGGGTACCGGGGAGCGGCGAACCGGGCCGCGAACGCGGCCGGCTCCGGGTCGTCCCCGCCGCCCACGATCGCCCAGCCCGTGGGCGGTTCCACGGCCGGAGCCCGGACCCAGTCCAGGTCGAAGAGGTGCTCGGCGGCGGGCGCGGCTGCCGTCGGGAGCTGGTCCCGGGAGAGCGCGCGCACCGTCAGGGTCTCGACGGAGAGGACGGCCCGGCCGTCCTCGTCCACCGCCGCGACGGCGATCCGGTCGGCGTCCAGCGGCAGCAGGCGCACCCGCAGGGCCCGGACGCCGCCCGCGTGCAGCCGAACGCCGCGCCAGGAGAACGGCAGCCTCACCCGGGTGCCGAGCTCGTCGGCCGCCCCGGCCGCCGCCTCGGTTGCCGCCGGGGTCAGCCCGAGCGGATGCAGCGCCGCGTCGATCAGGGCCGGGTGCAGCCCGAACCGGCCACCGGCCGCCTCCTCGGGGAGGACGATCTCGGCGAACAGCTCGGGGCCGCGCTGCCAGGCCGCCCGCAGCCCGTGGAAGGCCGGGCCGTACCGCACCCCGGCGTCGGCGGCGTCGGCGTACAGCTCGTCCACCTCGACCGGGTCCGCGCCGGCCGGCGGCCAGACGGCGAGCGCCTGCTGCTCCGGGGTGCCCTGGGCGTCCGCGGAGCCCCGGCCGGGCGTCAGCGCACCGGTGGCGTGCAGCGTCCAGGCGCCCTCCGGTCCGGCGGGTCCTTCGGTCCGCTCGGGGCGCGCGTGTACGGTGACCGGCCGCAGGCCGGACGCGTCGGGCACGCCGACGGTGACCTGCACCTGCACCCCCTCGGCCTTCGGCACGGCCAGCGGCGCCACCAGCGTCAGTTCGTCCACGTGCGCGCAGCCGAGCCGGGCGCCGGCGTGCAGCGCGAGTTCCAGGAAGGCCGCCCCGGGCACCAGCACGGTGTCGAGCACCGCGTGGTCGGCGAGCCACGGGTGGGTGTCGAGCGAGAGGCGCCCGGTGAACAGCACGCCGTCGCCGTCCGCGAGGCCGACCACCGCGCCCAGCAGCGGGTGGTCCACCGCGCTCTGCCCCAGGCCGACGGCGTCGCCCGCGCCGGTACCGGCGTCCAGCCAGAAGCGCTGCCGCTCGAACGCGTACGTCGGCAGCTCGCCGGTGCGGCGGCGGGCGGTGGCCGCGTCGACGCCGCTCACCGCCGTCCAGTCGACCGCTCCGCCGCGGACGAACAGCCGGGCCAGCGCCGTCCGGAGGGTCTCGATCCGGTCCCGGTCCCGGTGCTGGGCGGGGACGGTCGCGGTGTCGGTCCCGGCCGTGCACTCCGCGACCATCGGCGTCAGCGCTGCTTCGGGGCCCAGCTCCACGAACACCGAGGCCCCCTCGGCCCGGGCCGCAGCCACCGCGTCCGCGAACCGCACCGGCTCGCACACCTGCCGCACCCAGTACTCCGGATCACCCACCTCCCCCGCCGTCGCCACCCGGCCCGTCACATCCGAGGCGAACAGGATCGACGGCTCCGACAAGGTGATGCCCGCCACCACCTCCCGCAGCTTCGCCAGCACCGGCTCCATCAGCACCGAATGGAACGCATGCGACACCACCAGCCGCGAGGAGCGCCACCCCCGCTCCCCACACAGCACCCGCACCTTGTCGACGGCGTCGGCCTCGCCCGAGACCACCACCGACGCCGGACCGTTCACCGCCGCGATCCCCGCACGGCCCTCACCCAACAGGGCCGCGACCTCACCCTCGCTCGCGCCCACCGCCAGCATCGCCCCGCCCGACGGCAGTTCACCCATCAACCGGGCCCGCGCCGCCACCAGAGCGACCGCACCCTCCAACGAGAACACCCCCGCCACATACGCCGCCACAATCCCACCCAGCGAATGCCCCAGCACCACCTCCGGCGCCGCAACCCACGAACGCCACAACCGGTACAACGCCACCTCGAACGCGAACAACACCGGCTGCACCACACCCGTACCCTCCGCGCCCTCCCCCGGCTCCCCCAACAACACCTCCCGCACCGAGAACGGCACCACCCCCTCGAACGCCCCGCACACCTCGTCCACCGCCGCCGCGAACACCGGGAACGCCGCATACAACTCACGCCCCACACCCGCACACCGCACCCCCTGACCCGTGAACACCAGCGCGGTCCGTGCCGCGCCGCGCTCCACGGTGCCGGTCACCACGCCGGCGGGTACGGGCTCGCCGGCCGCCAACGCGGCCAGGCCGGCCGTCAGTTCCGTGCGGTCCCCGCCGAGGACCACCGCCCGGTGCGCCATGGCCGTGCGCCCCGAGGCCAGCACGGCCGCCACCTCGGCGATCCGGGCCTGGGGGTGCTCGGCGGCCCAGTCGCGCAGCCGGGCGGCCTGGGCCCGCAGGCCGGTCGCGGTGCGCGCGGAGACCACCCACGCGGCGGGCGCGTCCTGCTCGGCAAGGGTGTCCTCGCCGACCGCCGCCGGGGCCTGTTCGAGGATCACGTGGGCGTTGGTGCCGCTGATCCCGAACGAGGAGACCCCGGCCCGGCGCGGCCGACCGCTCTCCGGCCACTCCACCGACTCCGCCAGCAGCTCCACCGCACCCGACGACCAGTCCACATGCGGCGACGGCGCATCCACATGCAGCGACTTCGGCACCACCCCGTGCCGCATCGCCATCACCATCTTGATCACACCCGCCACACCCGCCGCCGCCTGGGTGTGCCCGATGTTGGACTTCACCGACCCCAGCCACAACGGCTGTTCGGCCGGCCGGTCCTGCCCGTACGTCGCCAGCAACGCCTGCGCCTCGATCGGGTCACCCAGCGTCGTCCCCGTCCCGTGCGCCTCCACCACGTCCACATCCGCCGCCGCCAGCCCACCACTCGCCAGCGCCGCCCGGATCACCCGCTCCTGCGACGGCCCGTTCGGCGCCGTCAGCCCGTTGGACGCACCGTCCTGGTTCACCGCACTGCCCCGCACCACCGCCAGCACCCGGTGCCCGTTGCGCACCGCGTCCGACAGCCGCTCGACCAGCAGCAGGCCCACGCCCTCGCCCCAGCCGGTCCCGTCCGCCGCCGCCGCGAACGGCTTGCACCGCCCGTCCGCCGCCAGACCGCGCTGACGCGCGAAGTCGACGAAGACGGCGGGCGTCGACATCACGGTCACGCCGCCGGCCAGCGCGAGGTCGCACTCGCCGGCGCGCAGCGCCTGGCAGGCCAGGTGCAGCGAGACGAGCGAGGACGAGCAGGCCGTGTCGACGGTCACCGCCGGGCCCTCCAGCCCGAGGGCGTAGGCGACGCGGCCCGAGGCTACGCTCCCGACGTTGCCGTTGCCGAGGTAGCCCTCCAGCTCGTCCGGCACGCGGTTCAGGCGGGTCGCGTAGTCGTAGTAGATCGCGCCCGCGAACACGCCGGTGCGGCTGCCGCGCAGCGACTCCGGGTCGATGCCCGCGTACTCGATGGTCGCCCAGGAGGCCTCCAGCAGCAGGCGCTGCTGCGGGTCCATCGCCAGCGCCTCGCGCGGCGAGATCCCGAAGAAGGCGGCGTCGAACTCGGCCGCGTCGTCCACGAACCCGCCGGTCCGCACATAGGTGCTGCCCGGGCGCGAGGGGTCGAGGTCGAAGATCCGGTCGATGTCCCAGCCCCGGTCGGCGGGGAAGTCGGTGAGCGCGTCGACGCCCCCGGCGACGAGGTCCCACAACTCCTGCGGGGAGGTCACACCGCCCGGCAGCCGGCAGCCCATGCCGACGATGGCGATCGGCTCGTCCGGCGCCACCGGCACGGGCCCGGCGGCCGGGCCCGACGGGGCCGGGCCGGCGGTGAGCAGGTCGGCCAGGCGGCCGGCCAGCAGCCTCGGGTTCGGGTAGTCGAAGACCAGTGTCGCGGGCAGGCGCAGGCCGACGGCGCCGCTCAGCCGGTTGCGCAGTTCGAGCCCGGTGAGCGAGTCGAAGCCCAGCTCACGGAACGCCCGTCCCTCCTCGATGCCGTCCTCGTCGCCGTGTCCGAGCACGGCGGCGGCGTGGGCGCACACGGTCCGCACCAGCAGTTGCCGGCGCTCGGCCTCCGGCAGACCGGCCAGCCGGGCCGTCAGCGCGCCCGACCGCGTCCTTCCGCCGGCGGCGCCACGACGGCCGGGCACCCGGGCGAGGTCGCGCAACAGCGCGGGCACCGCGTCGCCGTCGGCGCGGCGGAGCACGGCGAGGTCCATCCGGACCGGCATGAGGACGGGCTCGGCGCGGTTGACCGCCGCTTCCAGGAGCGCGCAGCCCTGCTCGGCGGAGAGCGGCAGGACGCCGAGGCTCGTCATGCGTCGGCGGTCGGCCGTGCCGAGCCCCGCGGTCATCGCGCTGCCGTCGGCCCACCAGCCCCAGGCGAGCGAGGTCGCGGGCAGGCCGTGGGCGCGGCGGTGGCGGGCGAGGGCGTCGAGGTAGGCGTTGGCCGCCGCGTAGTTGCTCTGCCCGGGGTTGCCGATCAGGCCGGCGGCCGAGGAGAACAGGACGAAGGCGTCGAGGTCGAGGTCGCGGGTGGCCAGGTGCAGGTTCCATGCGGCGTCGGCCTTGGGGCGCAGCACGGCGGCCAACCGCTCGGGGGTCATGGCCTGGATCACCCCGTCGTCGAGCACCCCGGCCGCGTGGACGACAGCGGTGAGCGGGTGCTCGGCGGGGATCGCGGCGAGCACCCGGGCGAGGGCCTCACGGTCGGCCGCGTCACAGGCCTCGATGCTCACCTCGGCGCCGAGCCCGGCGAGTTCGGCGGCCAGAGCGCCCGCGCCGGGGGCGTCGGTGCCGCGCCGGCCGAGCAGCAGCAGGTGGCGCACGCCGCGCTCGGCGACCAGGTGGCGGGCCAGCAGGGCGCCGAGGGTGCCGGTGCCGCCGGTGATCAGGACGGTGCCCTCGGGCGCGGGTGCGAAACCGGTGTCCTCGGGGCGGGCGGCGGCCCGGACCAGGCCGGGGACGAACCCGGTGCCGCCGCGCAGCGCGAGCTGGCTCTCGCCCGAGGCGGCCTGCGCGAGCACGGCCGCCTCGGGGGTGCCGCCGTCGGCGTCGACCAGGACGAAGCGCCCGGGGTGCTCGGCCTGCGCGGAGCGGACCAGGCCCCAGACGGCGGCCGAGGCGAGGTCGGTGGCCTGCTCGCCCGCGCCGACCGCGACCGCGCCGGTGGTCAGCAGGACGAGGCGGGTGTCGGCGGTCCGGGGATCGGCCAGCCAGCGGCCCAGGAGGCCGAGGACGCGCGCGGTGAGCTCGTGCGCCCGCGCCGGTTCCGGATCGTCGGCGGAGGGGATGCGCACGAGCACGGTCTCCGGGAGGCGCTCCTCGGAGTCGCCGAGGAGGGCGGGGGCGTCGTCCAGGTCGACGGTCCGGCCGGACACCGGTCCGGCCGGGAACTCCCTTTCCTTCCAGTGGAGTTCGAAGAGCGAGTCACGCAGCGGCGTGTCGGCGGTCCGCAGCAGTTCGGCGGAGACGGGCCGGACGACCACCGAGCCGATGGAGACGACCGCCCGGCCGTCCTCGTCGTGGGCGCTCAGCGAGATCCCGCCGGCCGCACCCGCCGCCAGCCGCACGCGCAGGGCGCGGCTGTGGCGGATGTCCAGCCGGACGGCCGTCCAGGAGAACGGAAGGCCGGCCCGGAGCGGCGCGTCCGCCTCGCCGCGGACCAGCATCGGGTGCATCGCGGCGTCGAGCAGGGCCGGGTGCAGCGCGAAGCGGTCGGCGTCGGCACCGCCCTCGTCGGGGAGTTCGACCTCGGCGAACAGCTCGGTGCCGCGCCGCCAGACCTGTCGCAGGCCCTGGAACAGCGGGCCGTAGTCGAAGCCTGCCGCCGCCGCGCGCTCGTAGAGGTCGTCGGCGTCGACCGGTACGGATCCGGGCGGCGGCCACTGCTCGGGCGCCGCGTCGTCGGCCGGGGCTTCGCCCGGGCCGACGGGGCCGTCGGGGCCCTCGGCGGCGGCGGTGAGCAGGCCGGTGGCGTGCCGGGTCCAGGGCCGGTCGGCGGGCGCGCTCTCGGGCCGGGAGTGGATGCCGACCGCGCGGGCGCCGTTCTCGTCCGGGTCCTCGACGGTGACCTGGATCCGTACGTCCCCGGTGTCGGAGAGCACGAGCGGGGTGTGCAGGGTGAGCTCGTCCACCACCGGGACACCCGCCTCGGCCCCTGCGCGCAGGGCGAGTTCGAGGAAGGCCGTGCCAGGGACGATGACCGTGCCGAGCACGGCGTGGTCGGCGAGCCACGGGTGGGTGGCGGTGGAGAAGCGGCCGGTCAGGACCGTCCCGGAGCCGTCGGCCAGCTCGACGGCGGCGCCCAGCACCGGGTGCGCCACCGCCGACTGGCCCCAGCCGGCGCCGACCACGTCCGTGGCGTCGGGTTCGGCCCAGTAGCGGCGGTGCTGGAAGGCGTAGGTCGGCAGGTCGACGTGCCGACCGGCGGGGAGCACGGTCGTCCAGTCGACGGGCAGGCCCGCGACGAAGGCGGCCGACAACGCCGTCACCAGACGGTCGGGACCACCCTCGTGGCGGCGCAGCGTCTCCAGCACCACCGCGCCCGGGACGTCTTCCAGCTGGTCCGCGACCGGGACCACCAGTCCGGGGTGCGGGCTGCACTCCACGAACGTGGTGTGCCCGGCGGCGACGGCCGCGCGCACCGCCGCGTCGAGGCGGACGGTTCCGCGCAGGTTGTCGAACCAGTACGAACCCGCCAACCGCTCCGGTTCGTCCACCACTTCACCGGTCACGGTCGAGTACATCGCCACCCGGCCCGCCAACGGGCTCACCGACGACGACAATTCGACGACCTCGTCACGGACCGCGTCCATGTACGCCGAATGCGAGGCGTAGTCGACAGGAATCCAGCGCGCCCGCACCTCCTCACGCTCACACCGCTCCACCACGGCGGCCAGTGCCTCGACATCGCCCGAGAGGACCACGCTCGACGGACCGTTCACCGCCGCCAGCGACAACCGCTCATCGTCAGCGACCAGTTCGACCGCACGATCGGCGCCGACACCAACGGACAGCATCCCGCCACCCGTCACCCCACGCAGCGCCTGCGAACGCCGCACCACCACACGAACCGCGTCCTCCAGGGACAGCAGCCCCGCCACATGCGCCGCAGCAATCTCACCCTGCGAATGGCCAATCACAGCGGCAGGCCGTATCCCGCACGACTCCCACCAACGCGCCAACCCCACCATCACCGCGAACAGCGCAGGCTGGACGACGTCCACCCGCTCCAGCAGAGCGCCCAAGCCGTCGCCCAGTACCTCCAGCAACGACCAGTCCGTCAGCGGATCCATCACCCCCGCACACTCCCCGATCGCCCCGGCGAACACCGGTGAAGAATCAAGGAGTTCAGCCGCCATCCCCGCCCACTGCGACCCCTGACCCGGGAACACGAACACCGCACCCGAACCCGACACAGCAACCGACTCACCCCCGGCCACCTCACCCAGCCGATCCACCAACTCCGCCACCGTCCGCCCGGACACCACAGCCCGGTGCTCGAACACCGCCCGGCCCGTCACCAGCGACCGGCCCACGTCCACCGGGTCGACCCCGGGATGCGCCACCGCCCACTCCCGCAGCCGCTCGGCCTGCGCACGCAGGGCCGCACCCGACCGGGCCGACACCACCCACGGCACGACCCCGTCGACCGGCTCGGCCGCCTCGGCCCCCTCGGCCGCCGCCGGAAGCTCCGCCTCCGGCGCCTCCTCCAGCACCACGTGCGCATTGGTGCCGCTCGCGCCGAACGACGAGACGGCGGCGCGGCGCGGGCGCTCCGAGCGCGGCCAGGCCACCGGCTCGGTCAGGAGCCGGACGTTGCCGGTCGCCCAGTCGATGTCCGGCGAGGGCGCGTCGATGTGCAGGGTGCGCGGCAACTCCTGGTGCCGCAGCGCCATGACCGTCCTGATCACACCCGCCACGCCCGCCGCGGCCTGGGTGTGCCCGATGTTCGACTTCACCGAACCGAGCCACAGCGGCCGGTCCTCGGGACGGCCCCGCCCGTAGGTCGCCAGCAGCGCCTGCGCCTCGATCGGGTCACCCAGCGGGGTGCCGGTGCCGTGCGCCTCCACCGTGTCCACGTCGCGCGCGGCCAGGCCGGCGGCGTCCAGGGCCGCCCGGATCACCCGCTCCTGCGACGGGCCGTTCGGCGCCGTCAGCCCGTTGGACGCGCCGTCCTGGTTCACCGCACTGCCGCGCACCACCGCGAGGACGGGGTGCCCGTGGCGCACCGCGTCCGACAGGCGCTCGACCACCAGCAGGCCCGCCCCGTCCGCGGGGCCGAAGCCGTCGGCCGCCGCCGAGAACGGCTTGCAGCGGCCGTCCGGGGCGAGGCCCCGTTGCCGGCTGAAGTTGACGAAGGTCTCCGGGGTGCACATCACGGTGGCGCCGCCGGCGAGCGCGAGGTCGCACTCCCCCGCGCGCAGCGCGCCGACCGCCAGGTGCAGTGCGACCAGCGCCGAGGAGCACGCCGTGTCCACCGTGACCGCCGGCCCCTCCAGGCCGAGGACGTAGGACACCCGGCCGGCGAGCAGACTGGCGGCGTTCGCCATGCCCAGCGTGCCGTCCCGCCCCTTCGCCGTCCGGGCGAGCACGGTGGTGTAGTCGAGCCAGTTGATCCCGGTGTACACGCCGGTGCGGCTGCCGCGCAGGGTGCCCGGGTCGATGCCGGCCCGCTCCACCGCCTCCCAGGAGATCTCCAGCAGCAGGCGCTGCTGCGGGTCCATCGCCAGCGCCTCGCGCGGCGAGATCCCGAAGAAGCCGGCGTCGAAGTCGGCCGCATCGTGCAGGAACCCGCCCTCGCGGACGTACGCCGTGCCGGGGGCGTCGGGGTCGGGGTCGTACAGGGCCTCCAGGTCCCAGCCCCGGTCGGTCGGGAAGGCGCCGATCGCGTCGCCGCCGCCCGCCACGAACTCCCACAGCTGCTCCGGCGTCGACAGCCCGCCCGGGAAGCGACAGGCCATGCCCACGATCGCGATCGGCTCGCGGCCCCGCTCCTCCAGCTCCCGGACCCGCCGGTGCGCGTCCCGCGCGTCGGCGACGGCCCGCTTGAGGTAGGACCGCAGCTTCTCTTCCGACTCGGCCACGTCTACTCCGACTCCTCGATCGAACGGTCGTTGTCGCTGGTCTGGTGCTGGTACTGGTGCTGCTGCCGGTCCCACGGCGGGCCCGGGTGGGTCCGCGGCCTCACTCGAACCCCTGGTCGACGAGGGAGAACAGCTCGTCGTCGGTGGCCGACCCGAGGTCGTCCTCGTCCGTTCCGTCGGCGCCGTCGTCCGGCGCCCCGCACAGCGCCAGCAGCTCGCGCAGGCGTTCGGCGATCCGGTCGCGGGCCCCGTCCTCGGCCAGGAGTGCCGGGAGCGCCTCGTGCAGCCGGTCCAGGTCGGCGAGCACCGGGGTGGCCGCCGAGGATTCCTCGGCGAGGCGCGCCAGCACGTGGCGGGCCAGGCTCACCGGGTTCGGGAAGTCGAAGACCAGGGTCGAGCGCAGGTGCACCCCGGTGGCGCGGACCAGGCGCTTCCGCAGTTCGACCGCCATCAGCGAGTCGAAGCCGACCTCCTTGAACGCCCGCTCCGGCCCGACCTCGTCGGCGCCCGGGTGCCCGAGGACGGCGGCCGCCACCGTCCTGACGAGCGTGACCAGTTCGCGCTCGCGCTCCTCCTCGGACAGCGTCGCCAGCCGCTGTCGCAGGGCGTCGGCCCCCGGGGTCCCGGGGGCCTGGGCACCACCGGCCGCGCGGCGCACCTCCAGGGCACGGAGCAGCTGCCGCAGCGGACCGCGCACGGTCTCCGGGCGGGTGCGCAGGGCCGCGCGGTCGGGCCGGGCGAGCACCAGTCCCGGCCCGGCCGCACGCAGCGCCTCGTCGAACAGCACGAGCGCCTCGGCCTCCGTCACCTCCAGCAGTCCTTCCTGGAGTTCGGCCTCGGCCCCGCCGGCTCCGGTGGGCCCCCAGGCGAGCGCGGCGGCGGGCAGGCCTTCGGCGTGCCGGGCGGCGGCCAGCGCCTCGGCGAAGGCGGCGGCCGCGGTGGCCGCGGGCGGTTCGGGGGCACCGGTCGGGCCGCTCGCCGGGGAGAGCGTCACGAGCGACGCCCCCGGATGCGTGGCGAGCAGTCCGGCGAGGGCCAGGCTCGTCCCGACGTCCGGCTCCGCTTCGTCGCGGGCCGCACCGGCCACCGCGAGCAGCACACCGGCCACCGGGTGCCCGGCGACGGCCGCGTCCAGCGCGGTGCGCAGCCCCTCGTGGTCGCCGGGCGTCCGGCCGACCACCTCGGCCTCGGCTCCCGCACCGGCCAGCCGCTCCGCCAGGCGGTGCACGGCATCGATGCCCGTGCCGCCGCCCGGCAGCAGGACCAGGCGACGGACGCCGTGGGCCGCGACCAGGTGTCCCGCCAGCGCGCCGGCCAGCGGGATGTCCGCGCCACCGATCAGCACCGTGCCACCGCCCGCGCCCCACGGCTCGACCGGGGCGACGTGGCCGGCCACCGCCGCCCCGGCCAGTGCCGGGGCGAGCAGCCGTCCGCCGCGCACGGCGAGCCTCGGTTCGCCGGCGGACACCACCGCGGGCAGTGCGGCGACGGAGGCCGGGTCGCCGTCCACGTCGGCCAGCAGGATCCGGTCCGGGTGCGCGGCCTGGAGCGCGCACACCGCGCCCCAGGCGGCCGCCCGGGCCGGGTCGGGCACCCGGTCCCCGTCCGCGGTGAGGACGGCCTGCCGGGTCACCAGCAGGAGCCTGCTGTCCGCCGGCCCCGGTTCGGCCGCCCACGCCGCGACCTGGGCCGCAGCGAGCGAGATCCGGCGGAATGCCGCGGCGGTCGGCTCGGCGTCCGAGTCCAGGGCGGTCGCGGCGAGCACGACGGTGTCGGGCGCCGGCGAGCCGGCCGCGACGGCGGCGGCGAGCGTCGCCACGGTCGCGTACCGGGCCTCCGGGTCGATTCCGTCGAGGACGTCGGGGGTGTCCGCCGCGCCGAGCACGGCGAGACGTCCGGGCACGGCGCGGCCCGGCGCGTCCGCGTCCCACGCCGACCAGGTCAGGCGCAGCAGCGCGTCCCGCTGCGGACCGCCGGCCGCGCGCAGCTGCTCGGCGGAGACCGGGCGCACGGTCAGCGACTCGACCACCGCGACCGGACGGCCCGCCGCGTCCGCGACACGCATCGACACCGCGCCCTCCCCGCCCGGGGTCAGCCGGACCCGCAGGCCGACCGGACCGTTGCCGGAGAAGCGGACACCGTGCCAGGAGAAGGCGACCCGGACGTCCTCGTCCTCGCCGGCGCCCACGCGGAGCGTCTGGATCCCCGCGTCGAGCAGGGCCGGGTGCACGGCGAAGCCGGCCGCCTCGCGCTCGTGTTCGGCGGGGAGCCCGACCTCGGCGAACAGGTCGTCACCGAGCCGCCAGGCGGCCCGCAGGCCCCGGAAGGCGGGGCCGTAGTCGACGCCCGAGAGCGCCAGGCGCTCGTAGAAGTCGTCCACGTCCAACGGTGCGGCACCGGTCGGCGGCCAGCTCGCCCACGCGGGGTCGGCGTCGTCGGCATCCGCCCCCTCCAGCAGCGTGCCCTCCGCGTGCCGGGTCCACGGCTGGTCGGCGGGCGCATGCTCGGGGCGGGAGTGGATGCCGACCGCGCGGGCGCCGGTCTCGTCCGGCGCACCCACGACGACCTGGATCCGCAGCGCTTCGGCATCCGGCAGCACGAGCGGCGTGTGCAGGGTCAGCTCCTCGACGGTGGGACTGCCCACCTCGCGGCCCGCCCAGGCCGCCAGCTCGACGAAGAGCGTCCCCGGCACGATCGCCGTGCCCAGGACGACGTGGTCGGCAAGCCACGGGTGAGCCGCGGCGGAGAGGCGACCGGTGAACAGCACGGTGCCGTCGTGGGCCGAGCTGACCGCCGCGCCCAGCAGCGGGTGCCCGGCGGAGGCGAGCCCGAGCCCGGCCGGGTCGCCTGCCCGGACACCCTGGTCGAGCCAGTAGCGGCGGTGCTGGAAGGCGTAGGTCGGCAGGTCGACGTGCCGACCGGCGGGGAGCACGGTCGTCCAGTCGACGGGCAGGCCCGCGACGAAGGCGGCCGACAACGCCGTCACCAGACGGTCGGGACCACCCTCGTGGCGGCGCAGCGTCTCCAGCACCACCGCGCCCGGGACGTCTTCCAGCTGGTCCGCGACCGGGACCACCAGTCCGGGGTGCGGGCTGCACTCCACGAACGTGGTGTGCCCGGCGGCGACGGCAGCCTGCACCGCCGCGTCGAGGCGGACGGTTCCGCGCAGGTTGTCGAACCAGTACGAACCCGCCAACCGCTCCGGATCCTCGACCACTTCGCCCGTGACGGTCGAGTACATCGCCACCCGGCCCGCCAACGGCCTCACGGACGACGACAGTTCGACGACCTCGTCACGGACCGCGTCCATGTACGCCGAATGCGAGGCGTAGTCGACGGGGATCCAGCGCGCCCGGATCTCCTCGCGCTCACACTGCTCCACCACGGCGGCCAGTGCCTCGACATCGCCCGAGAGGACCACGCTCGACGGACCGTTCACCGCCGCCAGCGACAACCGCTCATCGTCAGCGACCAGTTCGACCGCACGATCGGCGCCGACACCAACGGACAGCATCCCGCCACCCGTCACCCCACGCAGCGCCTGCGAACGCCGCACCACCACACGAACGGCATCCTCCAACGACAGCAGCCCCGCCACATGCGCCGCGGCGATCTCACCCTGCGAATGCCCGATCACAGCGGCAGGCCGTATCCCGCACGACTCCCACCAGCGGGCCAGACCCACCATCACCGCGAACAGCACCGGCTGGACCACGTCCACCCGCTCCAGCAGAGCGCCCGAACCGTCGCGCAGCACCTCCAGCAGCGACCAGTCCGTCAGCGGATCCATCACCCCCGCACACTCCCCGATCGCCCCGGCGAACACCGGTGAGACATCGAGGAGTTCGGCCGCCATCCCCGCCCACTGCGACCCCTGACCCGGGAACACGAACACCGCACCCGGCTCCTCGGTCCGCCCGGCCACCGGCAGGGACTCCGTCCCCCACTCGCCGAGCCGGTCCACGAGCTCGGGCAGACCCCGCCCGGCGACGACCGCGCGGTGCTCGAACACCGCCCGGCCCGTCACCAGCGACCGGCCCACGTCCACCGGGTCGACCCCGGGATGCGCCACCGCCCACTCCCGCAGCCGTTCCACCTGCTCCCGCAGCGCCGCACCCGACCGGGCCGACACCACCCACGGCACGACCCCGCCGGCCGGCTCCGGCGCCGCCGGAGGCTCCGCCTCCGACGCCGCCTCCAGCACCACGTGCGCATTGGTGCCGCTGATCCCGAAGGAGGACACCGCAGCCCGGCGCGGCCGGCCGGTCTCCGGCCACTCCGCCGCCTCGGTCAGCAGCTCGACGGCACCCTCCGACCAGTCCACGTGCGACGAGGGCGCGTCCACGTGCAGCGTCCTCGGCAGCACGCCGTGCCGCAGCGCCAGCACCATCTTGATCACACCCGCCACACCCGCCGCCGCCTGGGCATGGCCGATGTTGGACTTCACCGAGCCCAGCCGCAGCGGCTGTTCGGCCGGCCGGTCCTGCCCGTAGGTCGCCAGCAACGCCTGCGCCTCGATCGGGTCACCCAGCGTCGTCCCCGTCCCGTGCGCCTCCACCACGTCCACGTCCGCCGTGGACAGACCCGCGTTGGCGAGCGCCGCCCGGATCACCCGTTGCTGGGCGGGCCCGTTGGGCGCGGACAGCCCGTTGGACGCACCGTCCTGGTTCACCGCACTGCCCCGCACCACCGCGAGCACCCGGTGCCCGTGGCGGCGTGCGTCCGAGAGGCGCTCCAGCAGGACCAGCCCGACGCCCTCGCCGGCGCCCATGCCGTCGGCCGCCTCCGAGAACGCCTTGCAGCGGCCGTCCGGGGACAGTCCGCGCTGGCGCGAGAACTCGACGAAGAACTCGGGCGTCGACATGACCGTCACCCCGCCCGCAAGCGCGAGGTCGCACTCCCCCGAGCGCAGCGCGCCCGCCGCCAGGTGCAGCGCGACCAGCGACGACGAGCACGCCGTGTCGATGCTCACCGCCGGGCCCTCCAGCCCGAGCGCGTACGCGACCCGGCCGGAGGCGATGCTGCTCGCGCTGCCGTAGCCGACGTAGCCCTCGACCTCCTCCGGGACGCGGTCGAGGCGCGAGCCGTAGTCGTTGTCGATGACGCCGGCGAAGATCCCGGTCCGGCTGCCGCGCAGCGAGCCGGGGTCGATGCCGGCCCGCTCCACCGCCTCCCAGGAGGCCTCCAGCAGCAGGCGCTGCTGCGGGTCCATCGCCAGTGCCTCGCGCGGCGAGATCCCGAAGAACTCGGCGTCGAAGTCCGCCACACCGGACAGGAATCCACCACGGCGCACGTAGCTCCTCCCGGACGCCTCCGGGTCGGGGTCGAAGAGCCCCGCCACGTCCCAGCCGCGATCACCCGGGAAGTCCCCGATCGCATCGCCACCCGCGGTCACCAGCTCCCAGAGGTCCTCGGGCGAGGCGACACCACCGGGGAAACGGCAGCCCATGCCGACGATCACGACCGGATCACCGTCGGTGCCCGCGCCGGCGGCCGGGGCGGGCGCGGGGGCCGCCGCCCGCTCGTCCGGCCCGGCGGAGCCGGTCAGCCGTTCCAGCAGGTGGCCGGCGAGCCGGGCCGGGGTCGGGTGGTCGAAGACCAGGGTGGACGGCAGCCGCAGACCGGTGACGCCGTTCAGCCGGTTGCGCAGCTCGACACCGGTCAGCGAGTCGAAGCCCAGCTCCTTGAAGGCGCGGGTCGCGTGCACCGCGTCGGCCGACCGGTGGCCCAGCGCGCCCGCGGCCTCGGCCCGGACGACCTCCAGCAGCGCCCGCTCGCGGTCGGCGGCCGCCAGGGCGGCGATCCGGGCGGCCAGTGGTGCCGCGTCCGGCTGCCGGTCGCGGCGGCGGGTGGCCCCGCCCAGCAGGTCGCCGAACAGCGCGGGTGCGGCCGCCGCACGGGCGCGGATCGCCCGGAGGTCCAGGTGCGCGGGCACCAGGGTCGCGCCGGGTTCGGCGAGCGCGAGGTCGAACAGGCTCAGCGCCTCCTCGGCCGGCATCGCGACCGCGCCGGTCCGTGCCCACCGGGCGAGGTCGGCCTCGCTCAGCCGCCCGCCCATGCCCCGGGTCCCGGCCCACAGGCCCCAGGCGAGGGAGATCGCCGGCAGGCCGAGCGCCCGGCGGTGCTGCGCCAGGCCGTCCAGGAAGGCGTTGGCGGCCGCGTAGTTGCCCTGGCCCGGGCCGCCGAAGGTGGTCGCTCCGGAGGAGAAGAGCACGAAGGCGGCGAGCTTGACGTCCCGGGTGAGCTCGTGCAGGTGGTGGGCCCCGTCGGCCTTCGGGCGCAGCGAGCGGTCCAGGTGGCCGGGCGTCAGGGTCTCCACCAGCCCGTCGTCGACGATGCCCGCGGTGTGGACCACGGCGGTCAGCGGGTGCTCGTCGGGCACCCGCGCCAGTGCCTCGGCCAGGGCGTCGCGGTCGGCGAGGTCGCAGGCCAGCAGGGTGGCCTCGGCGCCCAGCGCGGCGAGGTCGGCGAGCAGTGCGGCGGCGTCCGGCGCGGCGGTGCCACGGCGGGACAGCAGCAGGAGCCGGCGCACACCGTGACCGGTCACCAGGTGCCGTGCGACGAGCGTGCCCAGGCCGCCGGTGGCGCCGGTGACCAGGACGGTGCCCTCCGGGTCGAGCCCGCCGTCGGCGGCCGGCGGCGGGGTCGCGCGGACCAGCCGGGGCACCAGCAACGTCCCCTCACGGACGGCCAGTTGCGGCTCCGAGACGGCCAGCGCCGACGGCCATCGGGCGAGCGAGGCCTCGTCGCCGTCGAGGTCGATCAGGGTGAAGCGGCCGGGGTGCTCCGACTGCGCCGAGCGCACCAGGCCCCAGACGGCGGCGGCCGCGACATCGGCGACCGGCTCGTCCGCACGTGCGGCGAGCGCACCGGTCGTCACGACGACCAGGCGGGCGCCGTCGAAGCGGTCCTGCGTCAACCAGTCCTGGAGCACGCCGAGCACCGTGCCCAGCAGTCGGCGGGTCCGGGCGGGGACGTCCTCCCCGGCCTCGGGCGCCACCGGGACGTGCAGCACGACCGTGGCGGGCACGGCCCCGTCGGCGGCGGCGGCCGCGGCGAGGTCCTCGAACCGGGCGCCCGGGCGGTGCTCCTCGGCCAGGCGCACGGCCGGACCGGGCGCGTCCGCGCCTTCGGCCGCGCCGAGCAGTGCCCATGGCTGCACGGGCCCGGAGTCGGGCTCGGCCGCCCGCCACTCCACCCGGAACAGCGCGTCGCGGTGCGAGGGGCCGGCCGGGCGCAGCTGCTCCGCCGTGACGGGGCGAACGGTGAGTGCCGCCACCGACGCGACGCCCGTCCCCGTGTCGTCCGCCAGGTGCAACGACGACGCGTCCGCCCCGGTCGGCGACAGCCGGACACGCAGACGGGAGACGCCCCCGGCGGGCCTCGGCCCGGCGGCCGACCGGACGCCGCGCCAGGCGAAGGCCACCCGCGCCACGGCCGTCGGGCCGGCGGGCCCGTCCGGCTCGCGGGCTGCCGCCAGCGCATGGAGGGCGGCGTCCAGCAGGGCGGGGTGCAGCGCGAAGCGATCGGTCTGCGCGTCGGCCTCCACGGGGAGTTCGACCTCGGCGAAGATCTCCTCGCCGCGCCGCCAGGCGGCCCGCAGGCCCTGGAACACCGGGCCGTAGTCGAAGCCGGCGGCGCCCAGCCGCTCGTACGCGCCATCGGTCGCGACGGGTGCGGCACCCGGCGGCGGCCAGGCGGCGAGGTCCGGCGCGCCGACGTCGGCCCCCTCGGCCGGGACGACCAGCGTTCCGGTGGCGTGCCGGGTCCAGGGCTGATCGGCGGGCGCGTGCTCGGGCCGGGAGTGGATGCCGACCGCCCTGGCACCGGACCCGTCCGGAGCACCGACGGAGACCTGGAGCTGGACGCCGCCCGCCTCGGGCAGCACCAGCGGTGCGGGCAGGGCGAGTTCCTCGATCTCGCCGAAGCCGACCCGGTCTCCGGCCCAGAGGGCGAGCTCCACGAAGAGGGTGCCGGGGACGATGACCGTGCCGAGTACGGCATGGTCGGCGAGCCACGGGTGGGTGGCGGTGGAGAGCCGGCCGGTCAGGACCGTCCCGGAGCCGTCGGCCAGCTCGACGGCGGCGCCCAGCACCGGGTGTTCGACGGCGAGTTGGCCGCGACCGGCCCCGGAGGATCCCGCGTCGGCGGCCGTCACCCAGAAGCGCTCGCGCTGGAACGGGTAGGTCGGCAGGTCAGCCCGGGGGCCGGCGGGGAGCAGAGTCGTCCAGTCGACGGGCAGGCCCGCGACGAAGGCGGCCGACAGTGCCGTCACCAGACGGTCGGGACCACCCTCGTGGCGGCGCAGCGTCTCCAGGACCACCGCGCCCGGAACCTCGTCCAGCTGGTCCGCGACCGGGACCACCAGCCCCGGGTGCGGGCTGCACTCCACGAACGTGGTGTGCCCGGCGGCGACGGCCGCGCGCACCGCCGCGTCCAGGCGGACGGTTCCGCGCAGGTTGTCGAACCAGTACGAACCCGCCAACCGCTCCGGATCCTCGACCACCTCACCGGTCACCGTCGAGTACATCGCCACCCGGCCCGCCAACGGGCGCACGGACGACGACAGTTCGACGACCTCGTCACGGACCGCGTCCATGTACGCCGAATGCGAGGCATAGTCGACGGGGATCCAGCGCGCCCGGATGTCCTCACGCTCACACTGCTCCACCACGGCGGCCAGTGCCTCGACATCGCCCGAGAGGACCACGCTCGACGGACCGTTCACCGCCGCCAGCGACAACCGCTCATCGTCAGCGACCAGTTCGGCCGCACGCTCGGCACCGACACCGACGGACAGCATCCCGCCACCCGTCACCCCACGCAGCGCCTGCGAACGCCGCACCACCACACGAACCGCATCCTCCAGAGACAGCAACCCCGCCACATGCGCCGCAGCAATCTCACCCTGCGAATGCCCGATCACCGCCGCCGGCCGCACCCCGCACGACTCCCACCAACGCGCCAACCCCACCATCACCGCGAACAGCACCGGCTGGACCACATCCACCCGCTCCAGCAGAGCGCCCGAACCGTCGCCCAACACCTCCAGCAACGACCAGTCCGTCAGCGGATCCATCACCCCCGCACACTCCTCCACGGCGGCGCGGAACACCGCTGAGGTTTCGAGGAGCTCGGCCGCCATCCCCGCCCACTGCGACCCCTGACCCGGGAACACGAACACCGCACCCGAACCCGACACAGCAGCCGACTCACCCCCGGCCACCTCACCCAGCCGATCGACGAGTTCGGCCAGCTCCCGCCCGGCCACGACCGCCCGGTGCTCCAGCGCCGCCCGCCCCGAAGCGAGCGTCCGCGCCACCGCCACCGGATCGGCCCCCGGACGGTCCGCCAGCCAACCACCCAACCGCAACGCCTGCGCACGCAGCGCCGCCTCGGACCCCGCCGACAGCACCCAGGGGACGACCCCACCGGTCTCGGCCAGCACATCGCTCCCGGCGACCCCGACCGGGGCCTCCTCCAGGATCACGTGCGCATTGGTGCCACTGATCCCGAACGAGGACACCCCGGCCCGGCGGACCCGCTCACCGCCCGCCGGCCACGGCACCTCGTCCGTCAGCAGTTCCACGGCGCCGGCCGACCAGTCCACGTGCGGCGACGGCGCGTCCACGTGCAGCGTCCTCGGCAGCACGCCGTGCCGCATCGCCATCACCATCTTGATCACACCCGCCACACCGGCGGCGGCCTGGGTGTGCCCGATGTTCGACTTCACCGACCCAAGCCACAACGGCCGTTCGGCCCGCTCGCGCCCGTACGTCGCCTGGAGTGCCTGTGCCTCGATCGGGTCGCCCAGCGCCGTCCCCGTCCCGTGCGCCTCCACCACGTCCACATCCGCCGCCGCCAGCCCACCACTCGCCAGCGCCGCCCGGATCACCCGCTCCTGCGACGGCCCGTTCGGCGCCGTCAACCCATTGCTCGCACCGTCCTGGTTCACCGCACTGCCCCGCACCACCGCCAGCACCCGGTGCCCGTGGCGCACCGCGTCCGACAGCCGCTCGACCAGCAGCAGGCCCACGCCCTCCGCCGCGCCCATGCCGTCGGCCGCCGCGGCGAAGGCCTTGCTCCGGCCGTCCGGGGACAGTCCGCGCTGGCGGGAGAACTCCACGAAGAAGTCCGGGGTGGACATCGCCGTCACCCCGCCGGCGAGGGCGAGGTCGCACTCCCCCGCGCGCAGCGCGCCGACCGCCAGGTGCAGCGCGACCAGCGACGACGAGCACGCCGTGTCCACCGTCAGCGCCGGGCCCTCCAGCCCGAAGGTGTAGGCGACGCGGCCGGAGGCGACGCTCGTGGCGTTGCCGGTGAGCACGTGTCCCTCGACGCCGGCCGGCATCCCGCCCGTCGCGTAGTCGTGCCCGGCCATCCCGGCGAACACGCCGGTCCGGCTGCCGCGCAGCGAGCGCGGGTCGAGGCCGGCCCGCTCGAAGGTCTCCCACGCCGTCTCCAGCAGCAGGCGCTGCTGCGGGTCCATGGCCAGTGCCTCGCGCGGCGAGATCCCGAAGAACTCGGCGTCGAAGTCCGCCACGCCGGACAGGAATCCGCCACGGCGGACGTAGCTCTTCCCCGACGCCGCCGGGTCGGGGTCGAAGAGCCCCGCCACGTCCCACCCACGGTCATCCGGGAAGTCCCCGATCGCGTCACCGCCGGTGGTGACCAGCTCCCAGAGGTCCTCGGGCGAGGCGACACCGCCGGGGAAGCGGCAACCCATCGCGACGATCGCCACCGGTTCGTCGGCACGGACCGCCGTGCTTGCGGCGGGCGGCGGCACCACGGGCACGGGGTCGCCCTGGGCGGCCGCGGCGAGGAAGCCCGCGAGCCGGGCCGGGGTCGGGTGGTCGAAGACCAGGGTGGACGGCAGCCGCAGACCGGTGACGCCGTTCAGCCGGTTGCGCAGCTCGACACCGGTCAGCGAGTCGAAGCCGAGATCCTTGAAGGCCGTCTCGGGACGCACGCTCTCCGCCGAGTCGTGGCCGAGCACCACCGCCGCCTCCGTCCGCACCAGGCGCAGCGCGAGGTCGACGCGTTCCTCGGCCGAGGCGCCGGCCAGCCGGCGGGCCCACGGCAGGGCGCCGTCGGCGGCCGCCGCGCGGCGCGGGGACGCCGGACCGGCGAGCGCCCGCAGCAGCGGCGGCACGGGGCCGGTGGCGGCGCGCAGCGCGGCGAGGTCCAGCCGCGCCGGGACGAGGGCCGGCTCGGGGCGCTGCCACGCGGCGTCGAACAGGGCGAGCCCCTGCGACGTCGAGAAGGGCAGCAGCCCGCCGCGGGCGAGCCGCTTCAGGTCGGCGGCGGCGAGGTGTCCGGTCAGTCCGGTGCGCTCGGCCCACAGACCCCAGGCCAGGGAGGTGGCCGGCAGGCCCCGGGCACGGCGGTGGTGGGCGAGGGCGTCGAGGTAGGCGTTGGCCGCGGCGTAGGGGGCCTGGCCGGGGGTGCCGAGGACGCCGGCGGCCGAGGAGTACAGCACGAAGGCCGACAGCCCGGCGTCCCGGGTGAGGTCGTGCAGGTTGGCGGCGGCCGCGGCCTTGGCGCGCAGGACACGGTCGACCTGCTCCGGCGTCAGGGCGTCGACCAGTCCGTCGTCGAGCACGCCGGCCGCGTGGACGACGGCGGTGAGCGGGTGCTCGGCGGGGATCGCGGCGAGCACCCGGGCGAGGGCCTCGCGGTCGGCCGCGTCACAGGCCTCGATGCTCACCTCGGCGCCGAGCCCGGCGAGTTCGGCGGCCAGGGCGCCCGCACCGGGGGCGTCCGCGCCACGCCGGCCGAGCAGCAGCAGGTGCCGGACGCCGTGCTCGGCGACCAGGTGGCGGGCCAGCAGGGCGCCGAGGGTGCCGGTTCCGCCGGTGATCAGCACCGTCCCGTCGGCGGCGAGCGGCTGGGGCAGGGTCAGCACGACCTTGCCGATGTGCCGGGCGCGGCTGACGAAGCGCAGCGCCTCACGGACGTGGCGCAGGTCGAAGGTGCGCACGGGCAGCGGTTGCAGGGCGCCGGACTCGAAGAGCGTCACGAGTTCGGCGAACAGGTCGGCGATCCGGTCGGGTCCGGCGTCGATCAGGTCGAACGCCCGGTAGCGGACGTCCGGGCGGTCGGCCGCGACGGCCTCCTGACCGCGCACGTCCGTCTTGCCCATCTCGACGAACCGGCCGCCGTCCGCGAGCAGCCGCAGCGAGGCGTCCACGAACTCCCCGGCGAGCGAGTTCAGGACGACGTCCACGCCCCGGCCGCCGGTGGCCTCGGCGAACCGCCGCTCGAAGGCGGTGTCGCGGGAGGAGCCGATCCGCTCCTCGGGCACGCCGAGTCCGCGCACGACCGGCCACTTGGCGGGGCTCGCGGTGGCGAGCACCGTGGCACCCCAGTGCCGGGCCAGCTGGACGGCGGCCATGCCGACGCCGCCCGCCGCCGCGTGGACGAGGACGGTCTCGCCGGGCCGCAGCCCGCCGAGGTCGCGCAGCCCGTACAGCGCGGTCAGGAAGACCACCGGCACGGAGGCCGCCCGGGCGTACGACCAGCCGGCGGGCAGGCGGGCCAGCAGGCGGTGGTCGGTGACGGCCAGCGGGCCGAAGGAGCCGTCGAACAGGCCCATCACCCGGTCCCCCGGCGCGAGCGCGGTGACACCCGGCCCGACCTCGGTCACGACGCCCGCCGCCTCGGCGCCGACGACCGCGCGGCCGGGGTACATGCCGAGCGCGATCAGCGCGTCGCGGAAGTTCACGCCGGCCGCGCGCACCGCGACCCTGACCTGTCCGGCGGCGAGCGGTTCGGCCGCGGCCGGGTGCTCGACGACGGCGAGGGCGTCGACGGTGTGCTGCGGGCCGGACTCGACGCGCCAGGGCGCGGGACCGTCCGGCAGCACGAGCGCCCGGTCGGCGCCGGCGCGGACCAGCCGCGGGGTCAGCACGGTGGCGTCCCGGACGATCGCCTGGGCCTCGCCGGACGTCAGGACGGCGCGCAGCCGGTCCACGGGGAGCGGGAGGCAGGCCCGGTGCGGGTCGTGGTCGAGGTCGACGAGGACGAAGCGGTCCGGGTGCTCGGTCTGGGCGCTGCGGACGAGGCCCCAGACCGCCGCGTGCACCGGCTCGGGGACGTCCTCGGACGGGTCGGGGGCGATCGCGCCCCGGGTGACGACCACCAGGCGGGCGGCGGCGAGGCGTTCCTCGGCGAGCCAGTCGCGGAGGGCGCCGAGGACGGTGTGGACGGCGACGCGGACGGCGTCGGGCCCGGTGCCGTCCGCCGGCGGGCAGAGCAGGACGGCGACGTCGGTCCCGGCCTCGGCGGCCGCGGCCGGGTCGGGGTGGGCGGGCAGGCCGTGCTCCGGGACGGCGGGCAGGTCCGGCGACGGCGTGCCGAGCAGCGCCCAGCGCTGCTGCGGGTCGGCCCCGGCCTCGGGCAGCGCCGCCTCCGTCCAGTCCACCCGGTGCAGCCAGGCCGGGTCGGCGGCGCCCGGACCGGCGAGCCGGCCGGGGGCCAGCGGCCGCAGCGCGAGCGACTCGGCGCGCACCACGGGCGAGCCGCCGCGGTCGGTGGCCAGCAGCGACACCGACTCACCGCCGGTGCGCCGCAGCCGCACCCGCAGGGCGGTGACGGGCCCGGCGGTCGGCTCCCTGGTCACCCCCGCCCAGGCGAAGGGCAGCAGGGTGCTGCCCGAGGCCTCCACCGCGTCCAGCGCGGTGAGGTGCAGGGCGGCGTCCAGGAGCGCGGGGTGCAGGTAGTGGCCGTGCGCGTCCGGTGCTTCCGGTTCACCCGACCCGTCCGATCCGTCCGATCCACCCGATCCGCCCGGGAGTTCGACCTCGGCGAACAGGTCGTCGCCGAGCCGCCAGGCGGCCCGCAGGCCCTGGAAGACGGGGCCGTAGCCGTAGCCGAACTCGGCCAGGCGCTCGTAGAGATCGGTGGTGTCGACGGCCTCGGCCTGCGGGGGCGGCCACGGGAGGAGGTCGTCGGCGACGGCCTGCGGCGGGGTGGAGGAGAGGCTGCCGGTGGCGTGCCGGGTCCACGGCTCGTCCTCGGGGGCGCCCTCGGGCCGGGAGTGGACGGCCAGGGCCCGGACGCCGGTCGCGTCGGGCGCGGCGAGTGCCACGTGCAGCCGCACGGCGGCCTGTTCGGCCAGCACGAGCGGTTCGTGCAGGGTGAGTTCGTCGACCACCGGGCAGCCGGCCTCGGCACCGGCCCACGCCGCGAGGTCGAGGAAGGCGGTGCCCGGGACGAGGACGGTGCCGTGCACGGCGTGGTCGGCGAGCCAGGGGTGGGCGGGCACGGAGAGCCGTCCGGTGAACGACAGCCCGCCGTCCTCCGGCGAGCGCACGGCGGCGCCCAGCAGCGGGTGGCCGGCCGCCACGAGACCGAGGTCGTGCGCGGCGCCCACGACGGGCGGGGCGTCGAGCCAGTAGCGGCGGTGCTGGAAGGCGTAGGTCGGCAGGTCGGCCCGGGGGCCGGCGGGGAGCAGGGTGCTCCAGTCGACGGGCAGGCCCGCGACGAAGGCGGCCGACAGCGCCGTCACCAAACGGTCGGGACCACCCTCGTGGCGGCGCAGCGTCTCCAGGACCACCGCGCCCGGGACGTCTTCCAGCTGGTCCGCGACCGGGACGACGAGTCCGGGGTGCGGGCTGCACTCCACAAACGTGGTGTGCCCGGCGGCGACGGCCGCGCGCACCGCCATGTCCAGGCGGACGGTGCCGCGCAGGTTGTCGAACCAGTACGAACCCGCCAACCGCTCCGCCTCGTCCACCACCTCACCCGTGACGGTCGAGTACATCGCCACCCGGCCCGCCAACGGGCTCACCGAAGACGACAGTTCGACGACCTCGTCACGGACCGCGTCCATGTACGCCGAATGCGAGGCGTAGTCGACGGGGATCCAGCGCGCCCGGATCTCCTCGCGCTCACACTGCTCCACCACGGCGGCCAGTGCCTCGACATCGCCCGAGAGGACCACGCTCGACGGACCGTTCACCGCCGCCAGCGACAACCGCTCATCATCAGCGACCAGTTCAGCAGCCCGCTCGGCCGGGAGGCCCACGGACAGCATCCCGCCACCCGTCACCCCACGCAGCGCCTGCGAACGCCGCACCACCACACGAACCGCATCCTCCAACGACAGCAACCCCGCCACATGCGCCGCCGCAATCTCACCCTGCGAATGCCCGATCACCGCCGCCGGCCGCACCCCACACGACTCCCACCAACGCGCCAACCCCACCATCACCGCGAACAGCACCGGCTGGACCACATCCACCCGCTCCAGCAGGACGCCCGACCCGTCGCCCAACACCTCCAGCAACGACCAGTCCGTCAGCGGATCCATCACCCCCGCACACTCCCCGATCGCCCCGGTGAACACCGGTGAAGAATCAAGGAGTTCGGCCGCCATCCCCGCCCACTGCGACCCCTGACCCGGGAACACGAACACCGCACCCGAACCCGACACGGCAACCGACGCGCCCCCGGCCACCTCACCCAGCCGGTCCACCAACTCCGCCACCGTCCGCCCGGACACCACAGCCCGGTGCTCCAGCGCCGCCCGCCCCGAAGCGAGCGTCCGCGCCACCGCCAGCGGATCGACCTCAGGACGGTCCGCCAGCCAACCACCCAACCGCTCCGCCTGCGCACGCAGCGCCTCGGCCGATCGCGCCGACAGCACCCAGGGGACGACCACACCCGCACCCGTCACCGGCTCCGCCGGAGCACCCTCGCGGTCGGCGGAAGGGGGCTGCTCGATGATCACGTGGGCGTTGGTGCCGCTGATCCCGAAGGAAGACACCCCGGCCCGGCGCGGCCGACCGCTCTCCGGCCACTCCACCGACTCCGCCAGCAGCTCCACCGCACCCGACGACCAGTCCACATGCGGCGACGGCGCATCCACATGCAGCGACTTCGGCACCACCCCGTACCGCATCGCCATCACCATCTTGATCACACCCGCCACACCCGCCGCCGCCTGGGTGTGCCCGATGTTCGACTTCACCGACCCCAGCCACAACGGCCGTTCGGCCGGCCGGTCCTGCCCGTACGTCGCCAGCAACGCCTGCGCCTCGATCGGGTCACCCAGCGTCGTCCCCGTCCCGTGCGCCTCCACCACGTCCACATCCGCCGCCGCCAGCCCACCACTCGCCAGCGCCGCCCGGATCACCCGCTCCTGCGACGGCCCGTTCGGCGCCGTCAACCCGTTGGACGCACCGTCCTGGTTCACCGCACTGCCCCGCACCACCGCCAGCACCCGGTGCCCGTGGCGCACCGCGTCCGACAGCCGCTCCACGACGAGCAGGCCCACGCCCTCACCCCACCCGGTCCCGTCCGCCGCCGCAGCGAACGGCTTGCACCGCCCGTCCGCCGCCAGACCGCGCTGACGCGCGAACTCCACGAACACGTTCGGCGTCGACATGACCGTCACGCCGCCCGCGAGCGCCAGGTCGCACTCCCCCGTGCGCAGCGCGTTCGCCGCCAGGTGCAGCGCGACCAGCGACGACGAGCACGCCGTGTCGACGCTCACCGCCGGCCCCTCCAGCCCCAGCGCGTACGCGACCCGGCCCGAGACGACGCTCCCGATACTGCCCGCGAGCAGCAGACCTTCGTAGCCGTCGGGGGCCCGGTGCAGCCGGGAGGCGTAGTCGTGGTGCATGACGCCGGTGAAGACGCCGGTCCGGGAGCCGCGCAGCCCGGCGGGGTCCAGGCCCGCGTGCTCCAGCGCCTCCCAGGAGGTCTCCAGCAGCAGGCGCTGCTGCGGGTCCATCGCGCGTGCCTCGCGCGGCGAGATCCCGAAGAACTCGGCGTCGAAGGCGCCGGAGTCGTACAGGAAGGCGCCGTGCCGGGTGTACACGGTGCCGGGGCGGGCCGGGTCCGGGTCGTACAGGGCGTCGACGTCCCAGCCCCGGTCGGTCGGGAAGCCGCCGACCGCGTCGGCCTCCCGGGCGACGAGGCGCCACAGGTCGTCGGGCCCGGCGACGCCGCCGGGGTAGCGGCAGCCCATGCCGACGATCACGATCGGATCGTCGTCGACCGGGACGGCCGCGGGCGTCGGGGCGGCCGCCGCCGGGGCACCCGCCACCTCCCTGGTCAGCCGCGCCGCGAGGGCGGTGGCGCTGGGGTGGTCGAACACCACGGTGGCGGGCAGCCGCAGGCCGGTGAACGCGTTGATCCGGTTGCGCAGTTCCAGCGCGGTCAGCGAGTCGAAGCCCAGTTCGCGGAAGGCGCGTCGGACGTCGACGGTGTCCGCTTCGCCGTGGCCGAGCACGGTGGCGGTCTCGCCGCGGACGAGGTCGAGTGCGGCGCGGGCGCGGCGGTCCTCGGGCAGGTCGGCCATCCGGCGCGCCCAGGAGGACGCCTCGCCGGTGCCGCCGTCCGCCCCGGCGCCCGTCACCGCCCCGGCCGCCCGCTGCAGGGGGGTGCGGACCAGTCCGCGCAGCACGGGCGGCACGGTGCCGGCCGCCGCGAGGGCGCGCAGGGCCGCCCGGTCGAGGCGGGCGGTGACGGCGTACGGCAGGTCGGTCCGCAGCGCCGCGTCGAACAGCGCGAGACCGTCCTCGGTGGACAGCAGGCCGATGCCGCCGCGTGCGAGCCGGGCGCGGTCGGCGGCGGCGAGGTGCCGGGTCATCCCGCTGCCCTCGGCCCACAGGCCCCAGGCGAGGGAGATCGCCGGCAGCCCGGCCGCGCGGCGGTGCCCGGCCAGGGCGTCGAGGAAGGCGTTCGCGGCCGTGTAGGCGCCCTGTCCGGCGTTGCCGGTCACCGAGGTGACGGAGGAGAAGAGGACGAAGGCGTCGAGGTCCTGCTCCCGGGTCAGCTCGTGCAGGTGCCAGGCGGCGTCCGCCTTGGGGCGCAGCACGGCGGCCAGGCGTTCGGGGGCGAGGGCCTCCACCGTGCCGTCGTCGAGGACGCCGGCGGCGTGCACGACGACGCCCAGCGGGTGCGCGGCCGGGAGGCCGGCGATCAGCGCCGCGAGCTCCTCGCGGCGGGCGACGTCGCAGGCGGCGATCGTCACCCGCGCGCCGAGCGCGGCGAGTTCGGCCCGCAGCGAGTCGGCGCCGTCGGCCCGCTGCCCGGCCCGGCCGACCAGCAGCAGGTGGCGCAGGCCGTGCTCGGTGATCAGGTGGCGGGCGATCAGCGCGCCGAGGGTGCCGGTGCCGCCGGTGATCAGCGCCGTGCGGTCCGGATCGAGCGGGCGCCCGCCCGGCGTCGCCGCGGCCGGGGCCGGGACCGGGACCGGGGTCGGGGCCGGGACCAGCCGGGGCCGGTACGGGATCCCGTCGCGCAGGGCCAGTTGGGGTTCGTCGGTGGCGAGGACGGCCCGCAGGGCGCGGCCGGAGCGCGCGGGATCGTCGAGGTCGATCAGGGTGAAGCGGCCGGGGTGCTCGGACTGCGCCGTGCGCAGCAGGCCCCACACCGGGGACTGGCCGAGGCCCGGCACGGCCTCCCCGCCCCGGACGGCGACCGCGCCCCGGGTGACGACGACCAGCCGGGCGCCGTCCGGGCGGTCCCCGGCCAGCCAGGCCCGGACGGTGTCGAGGGCCCAGCGGGCGGCGGCGTGCGCGGCTTCGGCCGGGTCGGTCGGCCCGCCGGGCACGGCGGCGACCACCACGGCGGGTGCCGGATGCCCGGCGGCGGTGCGGGCGTCGAGCCCGGCGAGGTCCGGGAAGGTGGCGCGCGGGTCGAGACCGAGGTCGTCGGCGCCGAGGACCACACGGTCCGGGTCCTCCGCGGCGGCGAGCACGTGCGGTTCCGTCCAGTGCAGTTCGAACAGCGCGTCGCGCGGGGTGGCCCCGGCCGGGGCGAGCCGGTCGGCGGGCAGTTCGCGCAGACTGAGGCCGCCGACCGTGAGGACGGGCGCGCCGGTGGGGTCCTCCACGGCGAGTGCGGTGGTGCCGTCCGGCGCGGGCGACAGCCGGACGCGCAGCGCGGTGGCGCCGGTGGCGTGCAGCCGCACGTCGGTGAAGCCGAACGGGATGCGCGGGCCGGCGCCGCCGACGGGCGCGTCGGCCAGCAGCAACGGGTGGAGCGCCGCATCGAGCAGGGCGGGGTGGACCGCGTGCGCCTCGTCGCCCCGGACGGGTTCGGCGGGCAGGCGGACCTCGGCGTACAGGTGGTCCCCCGCGCGCCAGGCGGCGGTGAGGCCCTGGAACCAGGGGCCGTAGCCGTAGCCGAGGCGGTCGAGACGCTCGTAGGCGTCGGCGAGGTCCACCGGCTCGCTGCCCGCGGGCGGCCAACTCCCCTGCACCGCACCGGCGACGGGCGCCTGCGCGGCCGTCAGCGTGCCGGAGGCGTGCCGCGTCCAGGGCCGTTCCGCGCTGTCGTCGCCGGGTTCGCCCTCCGGGGCGGACGGCCGGGAGTCCACGGTGACGGCGTGCCGGCCCGCCGGGTCGGCGGGGGCGACGGCCACCCGCAGCTGCGTGCGCCCGGTGTCGGGCAGCACCAGCGGGGCCTCCAGGGTGAGCTCCTCGACGCCCGGGCAGCCGGCGAGCGCGCCCGCCCGGAGCACGAGGTCGAGGAAGGCCGTGCCGGGCAGCACCACCGTGCCGGTGACCGCGTGGTCGGGCAGCCAGGGCCGGGTGTCCGCGGAGAGCCGGCCGGTGACCAGGGTGGTGCCGTCCGGGGTCGTGGTGACGGCACCGAGCAGCGGGTGGTCGACGGCGTCGAGGCCGAGATCGGCGGGGCGGGCCGGCGCGGGCCCGGCGGTCAGCCAGTAGCGGCGGTGCTGGAAGGCGTAGGTGGGCAGGTCGACGTGCCGGCCGCGGTGGTCGCCGGGGAGCAGCGCGTCGGGGTCGGGCTCCGCCCCGTGGACGATGGCCTCGGAGACGGAGGCGAGGAACTGTCCGAGGCCGCCGTGATCGCGCCGCAGGGTGCCGATCGCCGTGCCTCCGGTGCCCCCGGCGGCGTCGGGGCTCTCGGGGCCTCCAGGGCTCTCGGGGCCTTCGGCGCCACAGGCGTCCAGTGTCTCCTGGGTGCCGATCCTGAGGACGGGGTGCGGGCTCGCCTCGACGAAGAGCCGGTGGCCGTCCGCGTGCAGGGCGCGCACGGCGGGCTCGAAGCGGACCTCCTGGCGCAGGTTGCGGTACCAGTAGTCGGCGTCGAGCGTGGTGGTGTCGGCCAGCGGTCCGCCGGTGACGGTCGAGTAGAAGGCGATCCGTGCGGTGCGGGGCGCGAGGTCGGCGAGCGCGGCGAGCAGCGGTTCGCGCAGCGACTCGACGTGCGCCGAGTGCGAGGCGTAGTCCACCGGGATCCGGCGGGCGCGCACGCCGGTCCGCTCGCAGTGGGCGAGGAGGGCGTCGAGGGCGGCGGCGTCCCCGGAGACGACGGTGGTGGCGGGGCCGTTGCGGGCGGCGATGCCGATCCGGCCGTCCCAGGGCGCGAGGAGGGCACCGGTCTCCTCGGCGGGCAGCGGGACGGAGACCATGCCGCCGGTGCCGGCGAGGTCCAGCAGGGCGCGGCTGCGCAGGGCGACCACCTTGGCGGCGTCGTCGAGGGTGAGCGCGCCCGCGACGTACGCGGCGGCGATCTCGCCCTGCGAGTGGCCGACGACGGCGCTCGGTTCGACGCCGGCGGCCCGCCACAGCCGGGCCAGCGCGACCATGACGGCGAACAGCACGGGCTGGACGACGTCGACCCGGGACAGGTCGGGCGCGCCCGGCCGGCCGCGCAGGACGTCGAGCAGCGACCAGTCGGTCCAGCGGGCCAGCGCCGCCGCGCAGGCCTCCATCTCGGCCTCGAACTCCGGTGAGGAGTCGAGGAGTTCGACGGCCATACCGGCCCACTGCGAGCCCTGGCCGGGGAACACCAGGGCGGTCGCGCCGCGGGCGGTGGACTGGGCCCGGACGAGGTTGTCGGCCGGCTCGCCCTGGGCGAGCGCGGTCAGCCCGCGCAGCGCGTCGGCGTCGGTGCGGGCGAGGACGACGGCGGTGTGGTCGAACCTGGTCCGGCCGCGCAGCAGGGCGTGGCCGAGCGCGAACCGGTCACCCGCCGTCGCGGCCGCGCCCGCTTCGTCGTCGGCGGCGGCGGTGCCGGTGCCGGCCTCGGCGTCGGATTCAGCTTCGGATTCGGCCTCGGCCTCGGCAGCGACAGCCGCAGCGGCCAGGTGCCGGGCCAGCCGGCCGGCCTGGGCGCGCAACGCGGCCTCGGTGCGGCCGGAGACGGTGAGCGGCACGGGCAGGTCCGGGTATCCGCCGCCGCCGGACTCCGTCGCCTGTCCGGCCCGCGCGGGCGCCTGCTCGACGATGACGTGCGCGTTGGTGCCGCTGATGCCGAACGAGGAGACACCGGCCCGTCGGGGCCGGTCGGGACCGGCGGGCGAGGGCCACGGGGTGGTGGCCGACGGCACGCTGACCGCGCCCTCCGCCCAGCGCACCTTCGGCGAGGGCTCGCGCAGGTGCAGCACGCCGGGCACCAGCCCGTGCCGCATCGCGAGGACGGTCGTGATCAGGCCGGCGACCCCGGCCGCGGCCTGGGTGTGGCCGATGTTGGACTTCACCGAGCCGAGCAGCAGGGGGTGTTCGGGGGCGCGGTCGGCGCCGTAGACGGCGAGCAGGGCGTGTGCCTCGACCGGGTCGCCGAGCGCGGTGCCGGTGCCGTGCGCCTCGACCACGTCGACGTCCGCGGGCGCCAGCCCGGCGGAGCCCAGCGCCTGCCGGATCACCCGCTGCTGGGCCGACCCGTTGGGGGCGCTGAGGCCGTTGCTGGCACCGTCCTGGTTGACGGCGGAGCCGACCACCAGGGCGAGCACCGGGTGGCCGTGGCGCCGGGCGTCCGACAGCCGCTCCAGCAGGACGACGCCGACGCCCTCGGCCCACGCCGTGCCGTCGGCGTCGGCGGAGAACGGCTTGCAGCGGCCGTCCGGGGCGAGGCCGCGCTGCCGGGCGAACTCGACGAACATCCCGGGCTCGGCCATCACGGTGGCACCGCCCGCGAGGGCCAGCGTGCACTCCCCGTTGCGCAGGGCCTGGGCCGCCAGGTGCACGGCGACGAGCGAGGAGGAACAGGCGGTGTCCACGGTGACGGCGGGGCCTTCGAGGCCGAGCTCGTAGGCGATCCGGCCGGAGGCGACGCTCGGGGTGGTGCCGGTGAGCAGGTAGCCGTCCAGGCCGTCGACGGGCTGGTGCATGCGCGGGCCGTAGTCCTGCGCGGTGGCGCCGACGAACACCCCGACGCGGTCGCCGCGCAGCCCGGCGGGGTCGAGCCCGGCGCGCTCCAGGGCCTCCCAGGACGTCTCCAGCAGCAGACGCTGCTGCGGGTCCATGGCGAGCGCCTCGCGCGGGCTGATGCCGAAGAACTCGGCGTCGAACTCGCCCGCGCCGTCGAGGAATCCGCCCTCGCGCACATAGGTGCTCCCCAGCCCGCCCGGGGCGGCCCCGTGCAGCTGGTCCAGGTCCCAGCCGCGGTCCCGGGGGAACGCGCCGATGGCGTCCACCCCCTCCGCGGCCAGCCGCCACAGCTGCTCGGGGGTGCGGGCGCCGCCGGGGAAGCGGCACCCCATGGCGACGACGGCGATCGGGTCGCCGTCCCGGTCGGCCGCCGGGGACGGCCGGGACCGCTCGGACCACTCGGACCGCCGCTCCGGCACGGGCCGTGCCAGGGCCCGTGCGCACAGGTGGCGGGCGAGGTCGGCGGGCGTCGGGTGGTCGTAGCCGGCGCTCGCGGGCAGGTCGAGGCCGGTCGCGGCCGACAGCCGCTGGAGGAGTTCGACGGTGGCGAGCGAGTCGAGTCCCGACTCACGGTAGGCGAGGTCCGCGCGGACGGCGTCCCTGGTGGCGTGGCCGAGCACGGCGGCCGCGTGCGAGCGGACCAGGTCCAGCACCACACGCACCCGGTCGGCCTCCGGCAGCCCGGCGATCCGGCGGGCGAGCGGCGACGCCGGCGACGCCTGGGGTTCCTGCGCGGCGGGAGCAGCCTCGCCGGGAGCGGCCTCCCCGGGAGCGACGTCCTCGGGGGCGACATCCCCGGGAAGGACGTCCTCGGGCACGGCGGCGCGCAGCCAGTGCGGCGTGCGCCGGAACGCGTAGGTGGGCAAGGCGACCCGCCGCCGCGCCCCGGTGCCGAAGAACGCGGTCCAGTCGAGCGCGGCGCCCAGCGTGTGCAGCCGGGCCGCGGTCTCGGCCAGGGCGTCCGCCTCCGGCCGGCCGGCCCGCAGCGTGGCGACGGCCGCGAAGGCCTCGCCGCCCTCGGGCACCGGGCACTCACGGGCCAGCGCGGACAGGCTGCCGTCCGGCCCGAGCTCGACCAGGACGGTCGCGCCGGCCTCGCGCAGCTGTTCGACGCCGTCCCCGAACCGCACCGCCCCGCGCACCTGACGCACCCAGTAGTCGGGCGAGCACAGTTCCTCGGCGGACGCCGTGCGGCCGGTCAGGTCGGACACCACGGGCGTCGTCGGCGGACGGAAGGTCAGCCCGCGCGCGACCTGCGCGAAGGCGTCGAGCATCGGCTCCATCCGCGGCGAGTGGAAGGCGTGGCCGACCCGCAGCCGCCGGACCTTGTGGCCCTGTGCCCGCCACCGTTCCCCGAGCGCGAGGACGGCCTCCTCGTCGCCGGAGACGACGGTGGCCGCGGGCCCGTTCACGGCCGCGACCGAGACCCGGTCCCCCAGGTCCGCGAGTGCCGCCACGACCTCCGCCTCGGCCAGGCGGGCCGCCAGCATCGCGCCGCCGGGCGGCAGTTGCTGCATCAGCCGGCCCCGGGCGGCCACCAGGGCGCAGGCGTCGGGCAGGTCGAGGACACCGGCCACGTGCGCGGCCGTGAGTTCACCGATCGAGTGGCCGAGCAGCAGATCGGGAACGACGCCCCAGTGCGCCAGCAGCCGCTGCAGCGCCACCCCGAGGGCGAACAGGGCGGGCTGGGTGAACTCGGTGCGGTGGACGAGTTCCGCCTCCGCACTGCCCTGGGCCGCGAACAGCACCTCCCGCAGCGGACGCGCCAGGTGCGGGTCGAGGTACCGGCAGACCTCGTCGAAGGCGGCGGCGAACTCCGGGAACCGGTCGTACAGTTCGCGGCTCATGCCGGGGCGCTGGCTGCCCTGGCCGGAGAACAGGAAGGCGGTGCGGCCGGGCCTGACCTCACCGCTCACCACGCCGGGGGCCGCGCCCGAGGTGCGCAGCGCGTCGAGGCCGGCCAGCAGCCCCGCGCGGTCGGGGGCGAGGACGACGGCGCGGGCGGCGAGGTGGCTGCGGGTGGTGGCGGCCGACCAGCCGAGGTGCGCCGGCTCGACACCGGGGTGGCGCAGCAGGTGGTCATGCAGGCGGTCGGCCTGGGCGCGCACCGCCTCGGGCGTGGTGCCGGAGAGCGGGACGAGGACCGGGGCCCCGGGGTCCGCGGCCGACCCGGCGGGGCCTTCGGCGGGCGCCGCCGGGGCCTGCTCACCTCCACCGTCCGGCTGTTCCGCCAACACCACATGGCAGTTGGTGCCGCCCATGCCGAAGGAGCTCACCCCGGCGACCAGCCGCTGCCCGGGCCTCGGCCAGGCACCCGTCGCATCCTGGACCCGCAGGCCGAGCGCGTCCAGCGGGATGCGGGGGTTCGGGGTCTCGTAGTTGAGGCTGCGCGGCAGTTCCCGGTGGCGGATCGCCAGGACCGTCTTGAGGAGCCCGACGATGCCGGCCGCGCCCTCCAGATGCCCGAGGTTGGTCTTCACCGAGCCGACCCGCAGCGGCGCGCCGGCCGGGCGGCCGGTGCCGAGCGCGGCGCCGAGGGCGGCCGCCTCCACCGGGTCGCCCACGGGGGTTCCGGTGCCGTGCAGTTCGACGTACTGCACCTCGGCCGGCCGGAATCCGGCCCGGCGGTGGGCCGCGCGGATCACCTGCTCCTGCGCCGCGGCCTCGGGCGAGGTGAGCGCCGCCCCGCCGCCGTCGTGGTTCATCGCGCTGCCCGCCACCACGCAGTACACGGTGTCGCCGTCGGCGAGCGCGCGGGCCAGCGGCTTGAGCACCACGACCGCGCCGCCCTCGCCGCGCACATAGCCGTCGGCGCGCGCGTCGAAGGTGAAGCACCGGCCGGCCGGGGAGAGTCCGCCCAGTTTGCCCGCCTCGCCCGGCCCGTCGGGGACGAGGTCGAGGTTGACGCCGCCCGCCAGGGCGAGTTCGGACTCCCCGCGCCGCAGGCTCTCACAGGCCGTGTGCACCGCGACCAGCGAGGAGGCCTGGGCCGCGTCGACCGTCATGCTGGGCCCGCGCAGGCCGAGCGTGTAGGAGACCCGGTTGGCGATCATGCTGCGGTGCAGGCCGGTCACCTGGCGCGCACCGGCCGCGATGCCCGCACGGCGCAGCAGGACGGCGTAGTCGTCCCAGATCGCCCCGGCGAACACGCCGACCGGGCCACCGCTCAGCCCGTGCGGCGGGATGCCCGCGTGTTCCAGGGCCTCCCAGCACAGTTCGAGCATGAGCCGCTGCTGAGGGTCCATGAGCGCCGCCTCGCCCGGACCGATGCCGAAGAACCCGGGGTCGAAGCCGCTGACCTCGTCCAGGTAGCCACCGCGCCGGGGCCGCGCCGGCCCGCCGGCGGCCACCGTGGCGCCGGGACGTTCCTGCGGTGTCGCGGCGCGCCGGCCACCGGGGAATTCACGGACGGAATCGACGCCGGTGCGCAGGAGTTCCCAGAACCCGTCCGGGTTGTCGGCCCCCGCCACCCGGCAGGCGAAACCGACGATCGCGACAGCATCCGAATCGGCCATACCGTTCCATCACGTCCAGAGTCGATTAGCGGGCGAGCGCGGGCAGGCAGAACTCTGAATCGGGCCATCGATGATCCGCAAGCGTCTGGTTTCGGCCAGCCGGACGTCGCGGAAGGAGACTGACGTCACCCCGAGCCGCCTCTTGCGCTCCCACACCAAGCCCTGGAGCTGCAGAAATGCGATCACCTGACGAGTACACCGGTCCGGATCCAGCCGCCCCGGCCATCGAACCCACGCGTCCGATTCCGGTGCGGAGGAAACATCCCGATAGCGAACTACTGTTCGTCATCAATTCACGGGAGTCACACCCGTCACTCCCCCGGGCAATCCCGAGTCGACCGGAATCCCGAATTCCCCACCGCTCGACCATTCGGCCGGGCGTCCGATCCGAAGGAATTCCCGACCCGCCGCAGGCTCGCGCCGGGCCCGCGATTTCAGGTGGGGGACGCGCCCGGGCTACGTGCCCGTCACCTGGGCGCCGGACTCCCGGACGGACCCGACGAGGGGGTGCGCGCGCCCACCCCTCGTGCCCGCCATCCCCACCCTCCCCCGGTACGCGGCCCCGCCGGTGCGGGCGGCCACCTCCGACAAGACACGCACTCAGAAAGTCCTAATTTCCTTCAAATCACCCCAAAGAGTGCTTAACTCTCGTACCGGTCCGGCACCCGTCGGCCAACCCCGGACGTGCGCGCACGCGGCAGAGTCGTCGTCACCTGTGACCATGGGTCACCACTCGTGGTGTCGCCGCGCCCGCGCCCGTCTCCACGAGAACTCAAGAGGTGATCCGCGGTGGGTTCGCAGAGGTGGCGGTCACGGACCGCTCGTTCCGCATACGGAGGAGGGGGGAGGGGACTCCCGGTGTCCCGCCCCGGATGGGCCGGCTGGTTGTCACTCTCCGTCGCACTGGCACTGGTCCTGACGATGCTCAGCCTGACGACCACGTCGTGGGCGAAGCCGGTGCATCAGATCACCGGCCGCTGGGTCGACGGCACGCCGTCCGAGCTGGCCAGTGGCGATGTGGTGACGGCGGAGTGGCGGGTGAACGTCAACGACGACGCCGCCGCGCCGTCCAATGACCCGGTGGACGACGTCACCTTCCAGGTGACCCTGCAGCACGGCACTTTCGGTGCGATACCCGACGCCTGCCTGACCGACGGCGTGACTCCCCCCTCGTCGCTCTCGGCCGACCGGGCCACTCTGATCTGCAACGTCGGCACGCAGCAGCAGGGCACCGCCATCGTCGTCCAGACCGCCGTGGTGGCCGACGGCGAGACGGGCGACAAGGTCTCGGCGACCGGCACCATCGCCGGCGCGACCGCGACCGTCCCGGAGATCCCGATCAAGAACGTCTTCGGGATGGACATGGTCTGGAACTCGCCGACCAACACCTTCCAGGACGGTGGCGGCTACTTCGACCTCGACTTCACCTGGACGCTGAACCTGAACAAGGGCAGCGAGGCCGGCCCGGACTCGGTCAGCTACGTCCTGAAGGTCGCGCCGTCCGCCGGGACCGTCCAGGCCGGTCCCAACGCCTGCGCCCCGTTCAGCGCGGGCTGGGCGGCCGAGCACCCGTGGTCCGGCGGTTCGCACCCCGCCGAGCAGACCGCCCCGTTCGTGAACTCCTGCACCCTGACGCCGACCGGCAACGCCAACGAGTTCCGGCTGACCCTGACCGGGATCGACTACTCGCAGGCGCAGGTGCCCACCAAGGACTCGCTGGGCCAGGCGCTGCCGACCGACCGGGTGGCGGTGGCCGGCGGATCGGTGTGGTTCCGGATCACCACCGCGACCGACAAGTCGCTCTCCGTCCAGCTCTCGGCCTCGGCCCCGACCTACACCTCCGTCAACGGCCTGACGGCCCAGGACGCCCCGTCGAACAACACCTCCAGCAAGGTCGTCGAGGCCGGTGGCTTCAACCAGGCCTGGGGCCTGCGAACGAGCGGCTCCTGGCACGACGACAACTACCGGGTGTCGCCGGGCAGCAAGGTCCAGGGCATCGTCTCCAGCCAGGCCGCCACGCAGACCATGCCCGGTGGCACCAAGCTCGGTCTGTGCGACGTGATCGACACCAGGTACGTGACGTTCGAGGGCGTCGCGTGGAGCAGCGCGCTGCTCTCGAAGCTGCCGTTCGAGTACTACGTCGGCAACTCGCCCAGCCTCGACCCGAACTCGGGAAGCTACAACCCGGACGCGTTCGGCTGCGGGACGGGCGGCGACGACCTCGGCGCTCCGGGCTGGGTGACCACCGCGCCGGCCGACCCGAGCACGGTGAAGGCGGTGCGCGCCAACTTCCTGCGGTCCGACCTCGACCCGGCCCTCTCGGCCGTCTGGGCCACCGCCATCCTCCTGGACCTGCGGATCAAGGACGGCGTTCCCGCCGGGACCGATGTCTGGACCTGGGGCCAGTACCGCCAGGGCGGTACCTGGTTCGCCAACCCGTGGGCCCTGATCAACACGCCCGATGCCCGCTACCCCAGCACCACGGGCAGCCGCGACATCCTGCGGATCGTCGCGGTGACCCCCTCGATCGCCAAGTCGAGCGACCGTACGGTCGTCAAGCCGGGCGAACCGGCGACGTTCACGCTCACCTACTCCGCCAACGGCGGCAACAGCGTTCCGCCGGCCGTGGACGGCTACCGGATCGTCGACACGCTTCCCGCCGGGATGACGTACATCGCGGGCTCGGCCGCCCCCGAGCCGGCCGTCACCACGTCCGGTGGGCAGCAGATCCTGACCTGGACCCTGGACGGCGTCACCACCAACACGGAACACGCCCTGACCTACCAGGCGATGGCCGAAGCCGGGGCGACGCCCGGCCGGACACTGAAGAACACCGCGGTGGCGTCGTACGGCGGCCAGGACTCGGCCGTCGCCGCGGCCTCGGTGACGCTCTCGGCGACCGGTCTGACGACGATCGGGAAGAGCCCGGACGCGGCGTTCATCCCGAACGTGAAGGGTGACGGCAAGGGTTCGGGTTCGTGGACGGTCACGCTGCGGTCCTACGACCCGGCGCCGCAGGCGTTCACGGACACGATCGACGTCCTGCCGTACCAGGGGGACGGGCGCGGGACGTCGTTCTCGGGCTCGTACACGCTGGCCTCGGTGACGCCGGTGGCGGGCGCGAAGGTGTACTACACCACCGCCGCTCCCGGCTCGCTGTCCGACGACCCGGGCGATCCGATGAACGGCAAGGCCGGTGACGTCACGGGCAACAGCGTGGGGTGGACGCAGACGTTCACGCCGAACGCGACGGCCGTGCGCGTGATCGGGCCCGCGCTGGCTCCGGGTGCGCGCCAGCAGTTCAAGGTGGCCGTGGCCACGGACGGCGCGGTGGGCGGCGACAAGCTCGTCAACCGAGCCCAGGCGCGCGACGGGCACACCGAGCTGGTGATGCGCACCTCGGCGCCGATCACGGTGGCGAACTACTACTCGGCCTCTTTGAAGAAGTACGTGCAGGGCACGGACGGCCAGTGGCACGACGCCAACGAGGCGGCGGACTACCCGGTCTTCCGGTACGGCGACACGGTGAAGTACCGCATCGTGGTCACCAACACCGGCCAGGGCACGCTCACCAATGTGAAGGTCTCCGACGACAAGTTCCCGCAGGCGGGCGCCTTCACGGTCGCCTCGCTGGCCCCCGGCGCGAGCGAGTCGCACGAGTTCAGCACGGTGCTGGACACGTCGGTGTCGGGCACGTTCGTCAACACCGCCTCCGCGACGGCCGACACCCCGCCGGACTCCGGCGTGCCGCCGGTCATCCCGCCGGACCCGGCCGGGATCGAGGTGACCAACTACGCGGTCACCAAGGCCGCCGACCCGGCCTCCGGCCAGAGCGTCGCCCCCGGCGACAAGGTCACCTACACGGTCAAGGTCAAGCAGCAGGGCTCCGCCCCGGCGCAGGCCACGCTGTCGGACGACCTGGCGAAGGTCCTGGACGACGCCACCTACAACGGTGACGTCAGCGCCTCGACGGGCACGGCGACGGTGACCGGCAGTGTGCTGACGTGGAACGGCACCGTCCCGGTCGGCGGCGAGGCGACGATCACCTACTCGGTCACCGTCAAGGCCGGCGGGGACGCCCACCTCGTCAACACCGTCCTGTCCCCCGGCTGCGCGGTGGCCGGTGACGGCAGCACCCCCGGCTGCACCACCCAGCACCAGGTGGGGTGGTACACCTTCTCCAAGGTCGCCGACCCGGCGTCCGGCTCCACGGTGGGGATCGGTGACACGGTGACCTACACCGTCACCGTCACCCAGCACGGCAAGGCCGCGCTCACGGCCGCGACCGTGACCGACGACCTCGCGAAGGTCCTCGACGACGCCACGTACAACAGCGACGTCAAGGCGTCATCGGGTGCGGCGGAGGTTAAGGACGGCAAGCTCGTCTGGACCGGCGACCTGCCCGTCGGCGCGACCGCGACGATCACCTACTCCGTGACCGTCACCGGAGGCGGCGACACCAAGCTCGACAACATCGTCACCACCACCGACAAGCGCGGCACCTGCGACCAGGCGGTGGGTTGCGAGACGCACCACGTCTACGGCAGCTACGTCTTCAGCAAGGTCTCCGACCCGGCCTCCGGCTCCACCGTCCAGATCGGCGACAAGGTCACCTACACCGTCACCGTCACCCACAAGGGCAACGGCGAGGTCAAGGCCGCGACCGTGACCGACGACCTGTCCAAGGTCCTCGACGACGCCACCTACAACAGCGACGTCAAGGCGTCGTCCGGTACGGCCGAGGTCAAGGACGGCAAGCTCGTCTGGACCGGCGACCTGCCGGTGGGCGGTACGGCCTCCATCACCTACTCGGTGACCGTGGCCGGTGGTGGGAACACCAAGCTCGACAACATCGTCACCACCACCGACAAGCGCGGCACCTGCGACGAAGCCGTCGGCTGCAAGACCAACCACGTCTACGGCAACTACACCTTCAGCAAGGTCTCCGACCCGAAGTCCGGCTCCACCGTCCAGATCGGCGACAAGGTCACCTACACCGTCACCATCACCCAGAAGGGCAACGGCGACATCACGGGCGCCACCATCGCCGACGACCTCGCCAAGGTCCTCGACGACGCCACCTACAACAACGACATCAAGGCGTCGTCCGGCACGGCCTCGGTCAAGGACAGCAAGCTCACCTGGACCGGCGACCTCCCGGCCGGAGCCACCGCGACGATCACCTACTCCGTGACCGTCACCGGCGGCGGCGACACCAAGCTCCACAACACTGTCACCACCACCGACACCAAGCGCGGCACCTGCGACCGGGCGATCGGCTGCGAGACGGACCACGTCTACGGCTCGTACGTCTTCGCCAAGTCGTCGGACCCCAAGTCCGGCTCCACGGTAGGGATCGGTGACAAGGTGACCTACACCGTCACCGTCACCCAGAAGGGCGCCGGCGAGGTCAAGGGCGCCACGATCAACGACGACCTGTCGAAGGTCCTGGACGACGCCACCTACAACAGCGACATCAAGGCCACCACCGGTACGGCAGAGGTCAAGGACGGCAAGCTCGTCTGGACCGGCGACCTCCCGGCCGGAGCCACCGCCACCCTCACCTACTCCGTGACCGTCACCGGCCACGGCGACGCCCAGCTGCACAACGTCGTCACCACCACCGACGACAAGCGCGGCCACTGCGACACCGAGAAGGGCTGCGAGACCGACCACCTCTACGGCTCGTACACCTTCAACAAGTCCTCCGACCCCGCGTCCGGCTCCACCATCCAGGTCGGTGACAAGGTCACCTACACCGTCACCATCACCCAGCACGGCAAGGCCACGATCAACGGCGCCACCATCACCGACGACCTGTCGATGGTCCTCGACGACGCCACCTACAACGAAGACGCCAAGGCCACCACCGGCACGGCCTCGGTCAAGGACGGCAAGCTCGTCTGGACCGGCGACCTCCCGGCCGGAGCCACCGCCACCCTCACCTACTCCGTGACCGTCACCGGCGGCGGCGACACCAAGCTCCACAACGTCGTCACCACCACCGACAAGCGCGGCACCTGCGACGAAGCCGTGGGCTGCAAGACCAACCACGTCTACGGCACCTACGTCTTCGCCAAGTCCTCCGACCCGAAGCCGGGTTCGACCGTCCAGTCCGGTGACAAGGTCACCTACACCGTCACCGTCACCCAGAAGGGCAACGGCCACGTCGAGGGCGCCACGATCACCGACGACCTCGCCAAAGTCCTCGACGACGCCGTCTACAACGGCGACGCCAAGGCCTCCACGGGCGAGGTCTCGGTGACCGACGGCACCCTCGCCTGGAAGGGCGACCTCCCGATCAACGCCAAGGCCACCATCACCTACTCCATCACCGTGCACACCAACGGCGACGGCCGGCTGCACAACGCCGTCACCACCCCCGACGGCAAGCGCGGCACCTGCGAGACCGAGAAGGGCTGCGAGACCGACCACACGGTGCCGACGGGGAACACTCCCCCGCCGACCACCGACAACCCGGCCCCCGCTGACCCCGCCCCCGCCCCCGCCCCCGCCCCGCAGCCCTCCGGCATCCTCGCCCGCACCGGCACCACCGTGCTCACCGCGGCCGCCATCGGCGGCACGCTGCTGATCCTCGGCGGACTCGCCCTCGCCCTCAGCAAGCGGCGGCGCCGCAACAGCTGAGGACCCTGACCCACCGACCCCACCACAGACCGGCGCCCGCCGGACTCCACGGAATCCATCCGTGGAGTCCGGC
>NZ_JBHVTL010000035.1:54835-90047 GCF_042884635.1 Kitasatospora sp. NPDC058115 | reverse complement strand
TTGTGGCCGGCGTTCCGGCACCCCGCCCCCACCCCCGCCCGCCCGGCACCCCGCACCCGTCGCGCCCCACCGGGCCCGCGGCACCGGAGCCGGCACCGGATCCGGATCCGGATCCGGATCCGGATCGGCGCACGCCCGTCACCCGATGTCCGTCGGATCGATCCGCACCTTGACCGCCTCCGGCGTCCGCAGCGCGATCCGCGCGATCTGCGCCGCCTTCAGCGCCGTCGCCAGCGCCGCGCCCTGCCCGGGCGGCACCCGCAGCAGCGCGCGCTCCTGCTCCTCCCCCCGCAGCGCCGTGACCGGCACCGGCCCGAGCACGTCCGCCTCCTCCGGCAGCCGCACCAGGTTCAGCAGGTCCGCCACCGCCGCCGGGCTGCCGGTCACCGAGGCCATCCGGGCGACCGGCGGGAAGTGCAGCTGGGCGCGTTCGTCCAGCTCCAGCCCGGCGTGCCCGAGCGGGTCCCAGCGCACCAGCGCCTGCACCGGGCGCGCCGTGGGCTCGGCGACCACCACCACCGTCCCGCCCTCGGCGGCCGGCCGCACCAGCGCGGCGGCGGCCAGCCAGAGCCGCAGCGTCTCCTCCCCGGCCCGCAGGTCGGGCCGGCTGAGCAGCGCCCAGCCGTCCAGCAGCAGCGCCGCCGCGTACCCGCCGCCGCCCTCGACGACCGGCTCGGCGCCGGGCGTGGAGATCACCAGCGCGGGTTCGTCCGGGACGCTCGGCAGCACCGCGTCCCGCCCGGAGGTGCGCACCGGGACGCGCGGGAACGCCTTGCCCAGCTCCTCGGCGGTCCGCCGGGCCCCCACCACCTGCGCCCGCAGCCGGAACGAGCCGCACTCCGGGCAGTGCCAGTCCCGCTCCTCCTCGCCGCACCACTGGCAGCGCAGCGGCGCGTCCGCCCCGGCCGCCTCCAGCGGGCCCTCGCAGCGCCGGCAGCGGGCGGGCGTGCGGCAGCGCCCGCAGGCCAGCCGGGGCACGTAGCCGCGCCGGGGCACCTGGATGAGCACCGGCCCGCCGGCCGCCAGGCCCTCCCGGGCCGCCTCCCAGGCGACCGACGGCAGCCGGGCGGCCTGCGCGGCGGCATCCCGGTGCTGGTCCTGGTCGGTGACGGTGCGCACCCGGGGGGCGGTGCGCCGGACGGTCTCCCGGTCGGCGGCCAGCGGCCGGGCCCAGCCGGTGCGCACCAGCTGCGCGCCCTCCACGGTGACGGCGTGGCCGCCGAGCAGGACGGCCGCGCCCTCCTCGGCGGCGCGCAGCAGGGCCACCTCCCGCACGTGCGGGTGCGGATTGCGCGGGTCGCTGTGGCTGGAGTCGCCGTCGGACCAGACCACCACCAGGCCGAGGTCGTGCACCGGCGCGAACATCGCGGCCCGGGTGCCGACGGCGGCGTGCACCGAGCCCCGGCTGACCTGGAGCCAGCGCCGGTAGCGCTCGCGCGGGCCGAGGTCGGCGGCCAGCACCGCGTGCATGCCATCGCCGAGCAGCTCGGTCAGCGCCCGGTCGACCCGGGCCACCGAGCGCCCGTCCGGCAGCACCACCAGGGCGCCGCGTCCGCCCGCCAGGGTGGCGGCGACGGCGCGGGCGATCTCGTACGGCCAGCCGGGGCCGGGCAGGGCCGTCCAGACCGCCCGGGGCGAGCCGCCGCCGGCCAGCGCGGTGAGGAAGTCCGGTCCGGCCGGGTAGCGGGACCAGCTGCCGGGCGCGGGCGCGGCCGGACGGGGGCGGGGCGGCGCCGAGGGCTCGGCCTCCGCCTTGGCGTGCCGGGGCGGCACCGCCAGCTGCAGGACGTCGGCCAGGGTGCCCGCGTACCGGTCGGCGACGGTGCGGCACAGCCGCAGCAGCTGCGGGGTGAGCACCGGCTCGGGCGAGAGGACCTGGGCGAGCGGGGCCAGCGGGCCGGGGAAGTCGCTCTTCTCCAGCCGGGCGACGATGAAGCCGTCGTGCAGCTCCCCGCCCTCGCGCTGGCCCTTGACGACGCGCGCGCCGAAGCGCACCCGCACCCGTACGCCGGGCCGGGCGTCCTCGGCCATCGCGGCGGGCACCTCGTAGTCGAAGAACTTGTCGATGGTGAGCACGCCCTTGTCGACGACCACCCGGGCGACCGGCAGGTGCTCGGCCCGCTTGGCACCGCGCCAGGTGCGCGGCCTGGCCCGGCGGACCGTCTCCCGGATGAACGCCAGCTGCTCCGGCGCCCCGCCCTCGTCACTCCCCTGCGTGCTGCTCATCGCCCCAAGTAGTACCAGGTCGCACCGACAGAACAGCAGGTGGCGGCCGCCCGGAGTGCCGGGCTGCCGCCACCTGCCGTCAGACGTCGGGCTCGGCCGATCAGGCCTCGACGGCCTTCTTCAGCTGCTCCACGCGGTCGGTCCGCTCCCAGGTGAAGTCCGGCAGCTCACGGCCGAAGTGGCCGTACGCGGCGGTCTGCGAGTAGATCGGGCGCAGCAGGTCCAGGTCGCGGATGATCGCGGCCGGACGCAGGTCGAAGACCTCGGTGACGGCCTTCTGGATCGACAGGACCGGCACGGTCTCGGTGCCGAAGGTCTCCACGAACAGGCCGACCGGCTCGGCCTTGCCGATCGCGTACGCGACCTGCACCTCGGCGCGGCGGGCGAGGCCGGCGGCGACGATGTTCTTCGCCACCCAGCGCATCGCGTACGCGGCCGAGCGGTCCACCTTGGACGGGTCCTTGCCGGAGAAGGCGCCGCCGCCGTGGCGGGCCATGCCGCCGTAGGTGTCGATGATGATCTTGCGGCCGGTGAGGCCGGCGTCGCCCATCGGGCCGCCGATCTCGAAGCGGCCGGTCGGGTTGACCAGCAGGCGGTAGCCCTCGGTGACGAGCTTGATGCCCTGCTCGGCCAGCGCCTTCAGCTCCGGCTCCACGACGAACTCGCGGACGTCGGGGGTCAGCAGCGACTCCAGGTCGATGTCACTGGCGTGCTGGGTGGAGACGACCACGGTGTCGAGGCGGACGGCCTTGTCGCCGTCGTACTCGATGGTGACCTGGGTCTTGCCGTCGGGGCGCAGGTACGGGATGGTCCCGTTCTTGCGGACCTCGGTCAGGCGGCGCGAGAGGCGGTGGGCCAGGGTGATCGGCAGCGGCATCAGCTCGGGCGTCTCGTCGGACGCGTAGCCGAACATCAGGCCCTGGTCGCCGGCGCCCTGCCGGTCCAGGTCGTCCTCGTCACCCTCGACCCGGGCCTCGTAGGCGGTGTCGACGCCCTGGGCGATGTCGGGCGACTGGGCGCCGATCGAGACCGAGACGCCGCAGGAGGCGCCGTCGAAGCCCTTCTTGGAGCTGTCGTAGCCGATCTCCAGGATCTTGTCCCGGACGAGCTGGGCGATCGGGGCGTACGCCTTGGTGGTCACCTCGCCGGCCACGTGCACCTGGCCGGTGGTGATGAGCGTCTCCACCGCGACCCGGGAGGCCGGGTCCTCGCGGAGGAGAGCGTCAAGAATGGTGTCGCTGATCTGGTCAGCGATCTTGTCGGGGTGGCCCTCGGTGACGGACTCCGAGGTGAACAGGCGGCGAGACACAGCGCTCCCTGGGGTTGCAGCGGCTGCTGACTGAAAGACCCCGGACGGATCCGGGGGCTTCCGGAAAGACTTGATTCCTGGAGTGTAACGGTCAGCTACCGAGGAACGTCACGCGATTCCGCAATTGAAGACCGTCCGCCCACTCTGCGAGATCACCCGGCGGAAGGATCGAGCCGTTCCGCGACCAGGTCCCAGACGACGTCCGCGAGCGCCTCCTTCGGACCCACCGGGACGGGCGTCTCACTGCCGTCGGAGCCCAGCACCACGGCCTCGTTGACGTCCTGGCCGAAGGCCTTGCCGTCGCCGACCTCGTTGACGACCAGCAGGTCGCAGCCCTTGCGGGCGAGCTTGGCGCGGCCGTTCGCGAGCACGTCGTCGGTCTCCGCCGCGAAACCCACGACGACTTGGCCCGAACGGGTGCGGTGGGCGGAGAGCTCCGCCAGGACGTCGGGGTTGCGGACGAGCGCGACCGGCGCCGGCTCGACGCCCTCGACCTTCTTGATCTTGCCCTCGGCGTAGACCGCGGGCCGGAAGTCGGCCACCGCGGCGGCCATGACCACGGCGTCCGCGTCCTGGGCCGCCTCCAGCGCGGCGTCCCGCAGCTCCAGTGCGGTCGCCACCCGGACCACGTCCACCCCGGCCGGGTCGGGCAGCGCGGCATTGGCCGAGATCAACGTCACACGGGCACCACGGGCGGCGGCGGTCGCCGCGAGCGCGTAGCCCTGCTTGCCGGAGGAGCGGTTGCCGAGGTACCGGACCGGGTCCAGCGGCTCGCGGGTGCCGCCGGCCGAGACCACCACGTGCCGGCCGGCCAGGTCGGTCCGCCCACCGCCGTGGCGCAGCACCGCGCGGCAGGCGTCGAAGATCGCGGCCGGCTCCGGCAGCCGGCCCTTGCCGGTGTCCTTGCCGGTCAGCCGCCCGCTGGCGGGCTCCAGCACGATCACGCCCCGGCGGCGCAGCGTGGCGACGTTCTCCCGGGTCGCCGGGTGCTCCCACATCTCGGTGTGCATCGCGGGCGCCAGCACGACCGGACAGCGCGCGGTGAGCAGGGTGTTGGTCAGCAGGTCGTCGGCGAGCCCGTGGGCGGCCCTGGCCATGAGGTCGGCGGTGGCCGGTGCGACCACCACCAGATCGGCGTTCTGCCCGATCCGCACGTGGGGGACCTCGTGCACGTTCTGCCAGGTCTCGGTGGCCGCCGGACGGCCGGAGAGCGCCGCCCAGGTGGCCTCGCCGACGAAGTGCAGCGCGGCCGCGGTGGGCACCACGGTCACCCGGTGGCCGGACTCGGTGAACCGCCGCAGCAGCTCGCACGCCTTGTACGCGGCGATGCCGCCGCTGACGCCGAGCACGACGCGCGGTGCGTCCGTCCCCTCCGTGCTGCCGCTCATGTTCCCCAGCTCTCCTCGTGGCGGTCCTCGGGTGCCTGCCAACCCTACGGCGCGCCGGTGATCACCCGCACGGTGGCACCCCCCACACGCGCGGGAACGCCGAAGGGCCCGTCGGAGCGGAACTCCGACGGGCCCTTCGAACGTGGGTGGGCCCGCCTCAGGCGGCCTCGACCGCCTCGGCGGTCAGCATGCCGGCGTTGATCTCGCGCAGCGCGATCGACAGCGGCTTCTCGTGCACGTGGGTGTCGACCAGCGGGCCGACGTACTCCAGCAGGCCCTCGCCGAGCTGGGAGTAGTACGCGTTGATCTGACGCGCACGCTTGGCCGCGTAGATGACCAGGCTGTACTTGGAGTCGGTGGCCTCAAGCAGCTCGTCGATCGGCGGGTTGATGATGCCCTCGGGCGCGGTCATGGAAGAGGACACGCGAAAACCTTCCGAAAGGGTGGAAAAGACAACAGGTCAGCCTACACCGAGCAAGGCTAGCAGTTCGCTCGCCACCTGCTCGACGGAGGTGTTGACCAGGGTCGTGTCGAACTCCGGCTCGGCGGCCAGCTCGACCTTCGCGGCCTCCAGCCGCTTCTCGATCACGTCCTGCGGCTCGGTGCCCCGGCCGGTGAGCCGGCGGACCAGCTCGTCCCAGCTCGGCGGGGCCAGGAAGACCAGCTGCGCCTCGGGCATGGACTCGCGCACCTGGCGCGCGCCCTGCAGGTCGATCTCCAGCAGCACGGGTTCGCCGCGCTCCAGCTTCTCCTGGACCGCCGCCCGGGGGGTGCCGTAGCGGTTGCCGGCGAACACCGCCCACTCCAGCAGCTCACCGTTGGCGATCAGCTTGTCGAACTCGTCGTTGTCGACGAAGTGGTACTGGACCCCGTTCTGCTCGCCCGGCCTCGGGTGGCGGGTCGTCGCCGACACCGAGAGCCAGACCTCGGGGTACTGCTTCCTCATATGAGCGACGACCGTGCTCTTGCCGACCCCCGAGGGGCCGGAGAGCACGGTCAGCCGCGGACGCTCACTCATGCACCGATTATCCCGGATCGCGGACGATCCCGGGACCACGGGGCACGGTCAGGCGGCACCGCCGCCGAACTCCCGCTCCAGGGAGGCGATCTGGTTTGTTCCGAGACCACGGACGCGGCGGCTCTCGGAGATGCCGAGCCGCTCCATGATCTGCTTGGCGCGAACCTTGCCGACGCCCGGAAGCGACTCCAGCAGGGCGGAGACCTTCATCTTGCCGATCACGTCGTTGTCGGCCTTGCCGGCCTTGATCACCTCATGCAGGGAGGCGCCGGAGTGCTTGAGCCGGTTCTTGACCTCGGCGCGCTCCCGGCGAGCCTCGGCGGCCTTGGCGAGCGCGGCGGTGCGCTGTTCAGGGGTAAGGGGCGGAAGAGCCACGCCGTTCACCTCAGGGTGGATGGAAGGGATTGAACTAGGACTGTTGTGCTTCCCAGGGCACCGGTCGGAGGGCGAACTCGCCGCCCCTGACCTGCGGGAGCAGCAGGTTTCGCGGCTCCTCGGTGACCTATCGCCGGACACTACCCGGATTGCGGCGCCGCGTCAGGAAAAGAACACGAAAAGTCCTGGTCAGCCGAGGCCGACCAGGACTTTCCCGGGCAAAATGACCGTGATTGCGAACCTTTGGCGGCACCGATGTGACGGCGCTCACGTCAAGTCCCCGCTCCGCGGAACCGTCGCAGCCCGTCATGGCGGTGCTGCACAGCGTTCGCCAGGAGCGAACCCCGCCGTCCCGTCCGTTACTTGACCGCCTCCGCGTACTCCTGGACAAAACGGTCGGCGGCCGCGCTCAGCGCCGCCACCGAGGGGCCGTGCTTCAGCACGTCCCGGCTGACGCTCGGCACCACGTTGCGCACCGAGGCGCCGAACACCCGCGGCAGGTCCGCCATGGTCGCGCCCTGGGCGCCGATCCCCGGGGCGAGCAGCGGGCCGTTGATCGCCAGGTCCACGCCCGCGTCCGCCAGCGTCGCCCCGACCACCGCGCCGAACGAGCCCAGCGGCTGCGCCCCGGCGTTCTCGGCGGCCAGCTGCCGCAGCACCGCGGCCGCCACCGGCTCGCCGTCCGCGCCCACGGCGCGCTGCACCTCGGCGCCCTCCGGGTTGGAGGTGAGCGCCAGCGCGAAGACGCCCGCGCCGTTGGCCGTGGCGAGGTCCAGCGCCGGGCGCAGCGAGCCGAAGCCCAGGTAGGGGCTGACCGTCACGGCGTCCGAGAACAGCGGGCTGCCGGGCGACAGGAAGGCCTCGGCGTAGGCGGCCATGGTGGAGCCGATGTCACCGCGCTTGGCGTCCATCAGGACGAGCGCACCGGCCGCCCGGGCCTCCGCCACGGACTTCTCCAGGACGGCGACGCCCCGCGAGCCGAAGCGCTCGAAGAAGGCGGCCTGCGGCTTGAGCACGGCCACCCGGCCGGCCAGCGCCTCGACGACGGTGCGGCTGAAGGTCTCCAGGCCCGCGACGCTGTCCTCCAGGCCCCAGGCGGCGAGCAGGGAGGCGTGCGGGTCGATGCCGACGCAGAGCTGACCGCGGGTGTCCAGGGCGTGGCGCAGGCGGGTGCCGAAGGGGGCGAGGGTCATGACGTCCTTCCGGGGAGCGTGAGAGGAGGGGTTCAGGCGGCCGTGCGGTCGTCCACCGCGCTGCCGACGGCCGCGGCCAGGCTGCGGAAGCCGCCGGCCCGGACGCGCTCGGACAGGCCCTTGTGGATGCGCCGGCACCAGAACGGGCCCTCGTAGATGAAGGCGCTGTAGCCCTGGATCAGGTCCGCGCCGTGCACGATCCGCTGCCAGGCGTCCTCGGCGGTCTCGATGCCGCCGACCGAGACCAGCACCAGCCGCCCGCCGGTGCGGGCGCGCAGCCGCTGGAGGACCTCCAGCGCGCGCTCCTTGAGCGGGGCGCCGGACAGGCCGCCCATGCCGATCTCCTCCACCCGGGCGGCGTCGCTGCGCAGGCCCTCGCGGCCGATCGTGGTGTTGGTGGCGATGATGCCGTCCAGGCCCAGCTCCAGGGCCAGGTCGGCGACCTCGTCGACGTCCTCGTCGGCCAGGTCGGGGGCGATCTTGACCAGCAGCGGCACGTGGTGCGGGGTGGTCCGGTCGGCGGCCTCGCGCACCGCGCTCAGCAGCGGCCGCAGGTGCTCGACGGCCTGAAGGTTGCGCAGCCCGGGGGTGTTCGGCGAGCTGACGTTGACCACCAGGTAGTCGGCGTAACGGGCCAGCCGCTCGGTGGACTTCACGTAGTCGGCGACCGCGTCGGCCTCCTCGACCACCTTGGTCTTGCCGATGTTGACGCCCACCACCGGGGTGGAGCTGGTGTGCGGACGCGCGGCCAGCCGGGCGGCGACCCGGGCCGAGCCCTGGTTGTTGAAGCCCATCCGGTTGATCAGGGCGCGGTCCTCGACCAGCCGGAACAGCCGCGGCTGCGGGTTGCCCGGCTGCGCCTCGCCGGTCACGGTGCCGATCTCGACGTAGTCGAAGCCGAGCATCGACAGGCCGTCGATGCCGACGCCGTTCTTGTCGAAGCCGGCCGCCAGGCCGAACGGGCCGGGCAGCGCGAGGCCGAGGGCGTCGGTGCGCAGCGCCCGGTCGCGCGGGGCGAGCACCAGCCGCACCAGGCCGCGCAGGCCGGGCACCGAGGAGGCCAGCCGGATCCAGAAGAAGGCCAGGTGGTGGGCCTTCTCGGGGTCCATCTTCTTGAAGACGAGGTCGAACAGCAGCTTGTACACAAAGTCCTCCCAGGGCATGGAAGTGGGGGGCACCCGACGGTACTGGTGCCCCCCACTGGAGTGGTGCTAGGCGCGGCCGGCGTTGATCAGCTCGGCGTGCTCCTGGAGCGACATGACGCCGACCTCGTCGCGCAGCAGCCGGTCGATGCCCTGGACGGCGGCACCCATGGCCTGGACGGTGGTCAGGCAGGGCACGGCGCGGGCGATGGCGGCGGTGCGGATCTCGTAGCCGTCGAGGCGCCCGCCGGTGCCGTACGGCGTGTTGATGATGAGGTCGACCTCGCCGTCGTGGATCAGCTGGACGATGGTCCGCTCGCCGTTCGGGCCCTCGCCCTCGCTGTGCTTGCGCACCACGGTGGCGGGGATGCCGCCGCGCTGCAGCACCTCGGCGGTGCCGGCGGTGGCGAGCAGCTCGAAGCCGAGGCCGACCAGCGCGCGGGCCGGGAAGACCAGGTTGCGCTTGTCGCGGTTGGCGACCGAGACGAAGACCTTGCCCTTGGTCGGCAGCGCGCCGTAGGCCCCGGTCTGGGACTTCGCGTAGGCGGTGCCGAAGACCCGGTCCAGGCCCATGACCTCGCCGGTGGAGCGCATCTCCGGGCCCAGGACGGTGTCCACGCCACGGCCGTGGACGTCGCGGAAGCGGCTCCACGGCATCACGGCCTCCTTGACCGCGATCGGCGCGTCGGCGGGCAGGGTGCCGCCGTCGCCCTCGGCCGGCAGCAGGCCCTCGGCGCGCAGCTCGGCGACGGTGGCGCCGAGCGAGATGCGGGCGGCGGCCTTGGCCAGCGGCACCGCGGTCGCCTTGGAGGTGAACGGCACGGTGCGCGAGGCGCGGGGGTTGGCCTCCAGCACGTACAGGATGTCGCCGGAGAGCGCGAACTGGATGTTGATCAGGCCGCGCACGCCGACGCCGCGGGCGATGGCCTCGGTGGAGGCGCGCAGCCGCTTGATGTCGTAGCCGCCGAGGGTGATCGGGGGCAGGGCGCAGGCGGAGTCGCCGGAGTGGATGCCGGCTTCCTCGATGTGCTCCATGACGCCGCCGAGGTAGAGCTCGGTGCCGTCGAACAGGGCGTCGACGTCGATCTCCACCGCGTCGTCGAGGAAGCGGTCGATCAGCACCGGGTGCTCGGAGATCAGGCCGGCGTGGCGCTCCAGGTAGGAGGCGAGCGAGGCCTCGTCGTAGACGATCTCCATGCCGCGGCCGCCGAGCACGTAGGACGGGCGGGCGAGCACCGGGTAGCCGATCTCGTCGGCGATGGCCTTGGCCTCGGCGAAGGAGAAGGCGGTGCCGTGCTTGGGGGCGGGCAGGCCCGCGTCGCGCAGCACGCGGCCGAAGGCGCCGCGCTCCTCGGCGAGGTCGATGGCCTCGGGCTGGGTGCCGACGATCGGCACGCCGTTGTCCTTGAGCGCCTGGGCCAGGCCCAGCGGGGTCTGGCCGCCGAGCTGGACGATCACACCGGCCAGCGGGCCGGCCTGCTGCTCGGCGTGGACGATCTCCAGCACGTCCTCCAGGGTGAGCGGCTCGAAGTAGAGCCGGTCGGAGGTGTCGTAGTCGGTGGAGACGGTCTCCGGGTTGCAGTTGACCATGACGGTCTCGTACCCGGCGTCGGCGAGCGCGAAGGAGGCGTGCACGCAGGAGTAGTCGAACTCGATGCCCTGGCCGATGCGGTTCGGGCCGGAGCCGAGGATGATCACCGCGGGCTTGGTGCGCGGGGCGACCTCGCTCTCCTCGTCGTAGGACGAGTAGAAGTACGGGGTCCTCGCCGCGAACTCGGCCGCGCAGGTGTCGACGGTCTTGAACACCGGGCGGATGCCGAGCGCGTGCCGCACCTCGCGGACCACGTCGGGCCGCAGGCCGCGGATCTCGCCGACCTGCTGGTCGGAGAAGCCGTGGCGCTTGGCGTGCCGCAGCAGCTCCGGGGTCAGCTCGGCGGCCTGCGCCAGCTCGCCGGCGATCTCGTCGAGCAGGAAGAGCTGGTCGACGAACCACGGGTCGATCTTGGTGGCCTCGAACACCTCCTCCGGGGTGGCACCGGCGCGGATCGCCTGCATGACGGTGTTGATCCGCCCGTCGGTCGGCACGACCGCCTTGGCGAGCAGCTCCGCCTTGTCGCCCACCGGGCCGACCCAGGTGAACTGGGAGCCCTTCTTCTCCAGCGAGCGCAGCGCCTTCTGCAGCGCCTCGGGGAAGTTGCGGCCCAGCGCCATCGCCTCGCCGACCGACTTCATGGTGGTGGTCAGCGTGGCGTCGGCGCTCGGGAACTTCTCGAACGCGAACCGCGGGACCTTGACCACGACGTAGTCGAGGGTCGGCTCGAAGGAGGCCGGGGTCTCCTCGGTGATGTCGTTGGGGATCTCGTCCAGCGTGTAGCCGACGGCCAGCTTCGCCGCGATCTTGGCGATCGGGAAGCCGGTGGCCTTGGAGGCGAGCGCGGAGGAGCGGGAGACGCGCGGGTTCATCTCGATGACGATGACCCGGCCGTCCTCGGGGTTGACCGCGAACTGGATGTTGCAGCCGCCGGTGTCGACGCCGACCTCGCGGATCACGGCGATGCCGATGTCGCGCAGGATCTGGTACTCGCGGTCGGTGAGCGTCATCGCCGGGGCGACGGTGATCGAGTCACCGGTGTGCACGCCCATCGGGTCGAAGTTCTCGATGGAGCAGACGACCACGACGTTGTCGCTCTTGTCGCGCATCAGCTCCAGCTCGTACTCCTTCCAGCCGAGGATGGACTCCTCCAGGAGCACCTCGGTGGTCGGGGAGAGCGTCAGGCCCTGGCCGGCGATGCGGCGCAGGTCCTCCTCGTTGTGGGCGAAGCCGGAGCCGGCGCCGCCCATGGTGAAGGAGGGGCGGACGACGACCGGGTAGCCGCCCAGGGTGTCGACCCCGGCGAGGACCTCGTCCATGGTGTGGCAGATGACCGAGCGGGCGGACTCGCCGTGGCCGATCTTGGCGTTGACGGCCTCGACGACGCCCTTGAACAGCTCGCGGTCCTCGCCCTTGTTGATCGCCTCGACGTCGGCGCCGATCAGCTCGACGCCGTACTTCTCCAGCGTCCCGGCCTCGTGCAGCGAGATCGCGGTGTTCAGCGCGGTCTGCCCGCCGAGGGTCGGCAGCAGCGCGTCGGGGCGCTCCTTGGCGATGATCTTCTCGACGAACTCCGGGGTGATCGGCTCCACGTAGGTGGCGTCGGCGACCTCCGGGTCGGTCATGATCGTCGCCGGGTTCGAGTTCACCAGCACGACCCGCAGGCCCTCGGCCTTCAGGACCCGACACGCCTGCGTGCCCGAGTAGTCGAACTCGGCGGCCTGGCCGATCACGATCGGGCCGGAGCCGATCACCAGGACGGACTTGATGTCAGTGCGCTTAGGCACGCTGGCCCTCCATGAGCTTCACGAAACGATCGAAGAGGTACGCCGCGTCGTGCGGGCCGGCGGCGGCCTCCGGGTGGTACTGCACCGAGAAGGCGGGCACGTCCAGCGCCTGGAGGCCCTCGACCACGTCGTCGTTGAGGCAGACGTGGGAGACCTCGACCCGGCCGTAGGGCGTGTCGCTGACCTTGTCGAGCGGTGCGTTGACGGCGAAGCCGTGGTTGTGCGCGGTGACCTCGACCTTGCCGGTGGTGCGGTCCTGGACCGGCTGGTTGATGCCGCGGTGGCCGTACTTGAGCTTGTAGGTGCCGAAGCCCAGCGCCCGGCCGAGGATCTGGTTGCCGAAGCAGATCCCGAAGAACGGGGTCCTGCGCTCCAGCACGCCCTGCGCCACGGCCACCTGGTGGTCGGCGGTGGCCGGGTCGCCCGGGCCGTTGGAGAAGAACACGCCGTCGGGCTGGACGGCGTAGACGTCCTCCAGGGTCGCGCCGGCCGGCAGCACGTGCACCTCGATGCCGCGCTCGGCCATCCGCTGCGGGGTCATCGCCTTGATGCCGAGGTCCAGGGCGGCGACGGTGAAGCGCTTCTCACCGATCGCGGGCACCACGTACGGCTCGGTGGTGGCGACCTCGGCGCAGAGGTCGGCGCCCTTCATCTCGGGCGAGTTCTGCACCTTGGCGAGCAGCGCGGCCGGGTCGGCCAGCGCCTCGCCGGAGAAGATGCCGCAGCGCATCGCGCCGCGCTCGCGCAGGTGGCGGGTGAGGGCCCGGGTGTCGATGCCGCTGATGCCGACGATGCCCTGGTTCACCAGCTCGTCGTCGAGCGAGCGGCGGGAGCGCCAGTTGGAGGCGACCCGGGCGGGGTCGCGCACGACGTACCCGGCGACCCAGATCTGCTTGGACTCGTCGTCCTCGTCGTTCCAGCCGGTGTTGCCGATCTGCGGGGCGGTCATCACGACCACCTGGCGGTGGTAGGACGGGTCGGTGAGGGTCTCCTGGTAACCGGACATGCCGGTGTTGAAGACCGCCTCGCCGTAAGTCTCGCCGGTCGCGCCGTAGGCCTGGCCGCGGAAGGTCCGGCCGTCCTCCAGGACGAGCACGGCAGGGACACGCTCCCGCCGTTGGCGCTGCGTGGTGGGGACAGGTGCGGTCATGACGCGGCCTCTTCCGTCTTCTTCGTCGTACGTGTTGCGGTGAGATGGGCGATCGCCTCGACCCAGGCGGTGTGCTCATCGGGGTGGTCGGCCCGGAAGCCGGAGTCCAGCTCGGTGCCCTCGTGCGTCCAGGTGACGACGAGGATCCCGGAGGGGACGACCTTGCCGGCGATCCCGGAGTCCGTGCGGGCACCGGTCAGGTGCTCGGCGGGGATCCAGAAGTCGACGTCGCCGGGGCGCTGCACCAGCAGGCCCTGCTCGCCGAGGGTCAGGTCGGCGCGGCTGCGGGTGCCCAGGCCGTGCGCGACGACCCGGTCCAGCCAGTTCCCGGCGGTGGTGGTGCCGTGGTACCGGCCGCTGGTCTCCAGGATGGTCCGCCCGGCGCGCTGCGGCACGGCCGGCAGCGGGGGGATGCCGGACTGCAGGGTGCGGCGCCAGTTCCAGCCCTGGCGCATCAGCCAGTAGACCAGGCCGATGACCAGCACCAGCCCGACCGTCCAGCCGAGGTAGCCGGGCCAGTTGGTGACCCGGGCCTGCTCCTGGGCCAGCAGGACGGCGGAGCTCACGCGAGCCCGCCCTGGTCGACCAGTTCGCCCGCCAGCACGGTCGCGGTGCCGCGCAGGAAGGTGGCGTGCACCCGTCCGGGCAGGTCGAGGCCCTTGTAGGGGGTGTTGCGGGAGCGGGTGGCGAAGCTGTCGGGGTTCACGACACCACGGTACGCGGGATCGAACAGCACCAGGTTGGCGGGCTCACCCACCGAGACCGGGCGGCCGTGCCCGGCCAGCCGGCCGATCCGGGCCGGGCGGTGCGACATCCGGTCGGCGACGCCCTCCCAGTTCAGCAGGCCGGTGTCCACCATGGTCTGCTGCACCACGGACAGCGCGGTCTCCAGGCCGACCATGCCCATCGCGGCCACGGCCCACTCGCAGTCCTTGTCCTCGGCCGGGTGCGGCGCGTGGTCGGTGGCGACGGCGTCGATGGTGCCGTCGGCCAGCGCCTTGCGCAGCGCCTGGACGTCCTCGGCGGTGCGCAGCGGCGGGTTGACCTTGTAGACCGGGTCGTAGGAGCGGACCAGCTCGTCGGTCAGCAGCAGGTGGTGCGGGGTGACCTCGGCGGTGACGTCCCAGCCCTTCGCCTTGGCCCAGCGGACGATCTCCACCGAGCCGGCGGTGGAGAGGTGGCAGACGTGCAGCCGGGAGCCGACGTGCGCGGCGAGCAGCACGTCACGGGCGATGATCGCCTCCTCGGCGACGGCCGGCCAGCCGCCCAGGCCCAGCTCGCCGGAGACCTGGCCCTCGTTCATCTGGGCGCCCTCGGTCAGCCGCGGCTCCTGCGCGTGCTGGGCGACGACGCCGTCGAAGGCCTTCACGTACTCCAGGGCGCGGCGCATGATCACCGCGTCGTCGACGCACTTGCCGTCGTCGGAGAAGACCCGCACGCCGGCCGCGGAGTCGTGCATGGCGCCGAGCTCGGCGAGCTTCTTGCCCTCCAGGCCGACGGTGACGGCGCCGACCGGCTGCACGTCGCAGTAGCCGGACTCCTGGCCGAGGCGCCAGACCTGCTCGACCACGCCGGCGGTGTCGGCCACCGGGAAGGTGTTGGCCATCGCGTGGACGGCAGTGAAGCCGCCCTTCGCGGCGGCCTGGGTGCCGGTGAGGACGGTCTCGGCGTCCTCCCGGCCGGGCTCGCGCAGGTGGGTGTGCAGGTCGACGAGGCCGGGCAGGGCGATCAGGCCGGTGGCGTCGATCTCGATGTCGGCCCGGACGTCCAGCGCGGTGCCGATCGCCCGGATCACGCCGTCGGCGAGGTGGAGGTCCTGCGGGGCACCGCCGAGGATCTGGGCGTTGCGGATCAGGTAGGTGGTCACTGAGCAGTCTCCACGGAGTCGGTGCGGGGGGTGTCGGTGAGGGTGGCTCCGCCGAGCAGCAGGTAGAGCACGGCCATCCGGACGGAGACGCCGTTGGCGACCTGCTCGACCACGGTGCAGCGCGGGGAGTCGGCGACCTCGGCCGTGATCTCCATGCCGCGGACCATCGGGCCGGGGTGCAGCACGACCGCGTGCTCGGGCAGCTGGGCCATCCGGACGGCGTCGAGGCCGTAGCGGCGGGTGTACTCGCGCTCGGTGGGGAAGAACGCGGCGTTCATCCGCTCCCGCTGGACCCGGAGCATCATCAGCGCGTCGGTCTTCGGGAGGACCCGCTCCAGGTCGTAGCTGACCTCGCAGGGCCAGTTCTCGATGCCGATCGGCAGCAGGGTCGGCGGGGCCACGAAGGTGACCTGGGCGCCGAGCGTGGTGAGCAGGTGGACGTTGGAGCGGGCGACCCGGCTGTGCAGGATGTCGCCGACGATGGTCACCCGCCGCCCGGCGAGGTCGTGGCCCGAGCCCGGGTTGAGGTGGCGGCGCATGGTGAAGGCGTCGAGCAGCGCCTGGGTGGGGTGCTCGTGGGTGCCGTCACCGGCGTTGATGACGCTGCCGTGCAGCCAGTCGGACTGCGCCAGGCGGGCCGGCGCGCCGGAGGCGTGGTGCCGGATGACGACGGCGTCGGCGCCCATGGCCTGCAGGGTGAGGGCGGTGTCCTTGAGGCTCTCGCCCTTGGAGACCGAGGAGCCCTTGGCGGAGAAGTTGATGACGTCGGCGGAGAGCCGCTTCTCGGCGACCTCGAAGGAGGTCTTCGTGCGGGTGGAGTCCTCGAAGAAGAGGTTGACGACGGTCCGGCCGCGCAGGGTGGGGAGCTTCTTGACGGCCCGGCCGGAGAGCTGGGCGAGCTCCTCGGCGGTGTCCAGGATGAGCAGCGCGTCGTCGCGGCTGAGATCGGCTGCGGACACGAGGTGGCGCTTCACGCGGGTTACTCCGGGAGGTGCGGTTCGGTGGGCTGGGCGGCCAGGGCCTGGGAGGAGCGCGCGGCGTAGTCGCGGTCGCCGACGAGCACGGCGTCGACGCCGTCGCGGTCGGCCAGGCGCACCTGGACGGCTTCGCGCAGCGAGGTGGGGAGGTTCTTGCCCACGTAGTCGGCGCGGATGGGCAGCTCGCGGTGGCCCCGGTCGACGAGGACGGCGAGCTGGACGGCGCGGGGGCGGCCGATGTCGTTCAGGGCGTCGAGCGCGGCGCGGATGGTGCGGCCGGAGAAGAGCACGTCGTCGACGAGGACGACGAGCCTGCCGTCGATGCCGCCGGGCGGGATCTCGGTGTGTTCCAGGGCGCGGGCGGGCTTCAGCCGCAGGTCGTCCCGGTACATGGTGATGTCCAGGGTGCCGAGCGGGATGTCGCGGCCGGTGATCTGGGCGAGCCTGGCGTGCAGCCGGCGGGCGAGGTGGACGCCCCTGGTGTGGATGCCGAGCAGCACGACGTCCTCGGCGCCCTTGGCGCGCTCGACGATCTCGTGCGCTATCCGGGTGATGACCCGGGCGATGTCCGTGCCGTCCAGCACCTGGTGCGGCGGCCTCGGAGCGGATTCCTGGTGTGCGGTCATGCCGAAGCGGACCTCCTTCCCCGCCTCACGGGACGGGCCTTAAAGGATGTCTGGGACGCCCCGCCGGACTGCGGCGCGGGCTCCGGTCATCCTACAGCGTCATTCTCGGCCAACCGACGGCCATCATTCCGCTCCCCCGGGTTCACGCACCGGACGCACCGGTGATGCGGGCCATTCGCACGACTGCCCCATTCGGCTTGACGCAACTACCTCACTCTACGTAACCTCACAGTGAGTTACGAGACGGACGTCGGACCCACCGGTAACGGCGTCGGCAATCGCCCGTGACCCACCACTGAACGCGAAGCAATCTCGTCCGGGGAGATCAATGTCCAGCGACTACGCGAAGCAGCTCGGAGGCAAGCTCCGAGCCATCCGCACTCAGCAGGGGCTCTCCCTGCACGGTGTCGAGGAGAAGTCCCAGGGGCGCTGGAAGGCAGTCGTCGTCGGCTCGTACGAGCGCGGCGACCGTGCGGTCACCGTGCAGCGGCTGGCCGAACTGGCGGAGTTCTACGGGGTCCCGGTCCAGGAGCTGCTGCCCGGCGGGACGCCCGGCGGCGCGGCCGAGCCGCCGCCGCGCCTGGTCCTCGACCTGGAGAGACTGACTCAGGTCCCGTCCGAGAAGGCCGGCCCGCTGCAGCGCTACGCGGCGACCATCCAGAGCCAGCGCGGCGACTACAACGGCAAGGTGCTGTCGATCCGCCAGGACGACCTGCGCACCCTGGCCGTGATCTACGACCAGTCGCCGTCGATCCTCACCGAGCAGCTGATCTCCTGGGGCGTGCTCAACCCCGACGCGCGCCGTGCGGTGCGCGAGGAGGAGGCGAGCTGAGGCCCGCCGCACCGGCTCCCGCCGGTCCTCCCGTCGGCCTCCCGCCCGCGGGGACGGCGGACAACAGCAGAAACGTCACGGCGCGGCCCCCGCGAGGGGTGCCGCGCCGCGGCGCGTCCGCCGGCGGTCAGCAGACCGTCTCCAGCCGGTAGCCCGGCTCGGCGGCCACCCCGTCCAGCCGCACCGACCCCTCGGCGGGCGCCCAGACCCGGCCCTCGCTGGCCCAGGCCCAGGCGGTCGGCCGGTACTCCCCACAGGCGGCGGCGGAGCCCTGGGCGCCGTGCAGCACCGCGAGGCCGGGCAGCTCGCGGGCCAGCCCGGTGCAGAGCACCGCGCAGAGCAGTTCGAGGTCCTCGTCGTTGATCCGCACCACGCCGTCCTCCCACTGGAGCACCCGGGCGGCCGCGGTCAGCCGCCCACCGGGCGCCTCCACCGACAGGCGCAGCTCGTAGACCCCGCTGCCGGCGCCGAGCAGCATCCGGCGGAACACCTCGGCGCCGCGCTCGTGGGCGTCGCGCACGGCGTCGTCGCGCTCCCCGTGGAGCCGGCCGTCGAGCAGCAGGTCGGCGTGGCGCAGGGTCAGCCCGTTCTCGCGGGCCCGGACCAGGCGGGGGACGAAGTCGCCGGCGAGCTCCTCGCCCTGGTAGGCGAGCAGTTGGGTGCGCAGCGGCGGGTTGACCAGGTAGCGGTCGCGGGCGGCCGGCTCGGCCGGGTCGAGGCCGTGCAGCAGACAGAACTCGGCGAAGTCCTGCGGGTGGAACATCCGGGCCCGGACGGTGTCGAAGCGGCGCCGGGCGTCGGAGAGCAGCTCGGCGGTCTCGCTCAGGTACTGCTCGTGGTCGGGGGCGTCGGACAGGCCCCAGGCGCGGGCCCGTTCGAAGTCCGCGGGGCTGGTGAGCACGCCGATCACGAAGGCCTGGCCGGCGCCCTCGGCCCGCTGCCGCTCGCAGGCGGCCTCGCGGTCGGCGGCCGCGCGCGAGCGGGCCCGGGGGCGGGAACCCGCGGCGGTGCAGTCGGGGGTGCGGCGGGCGCGGCCGTTGCGGCTCATCGGGGCTCCTCGGACGGGGCGGACGGGGCGGCGGTGGGTGGTGCCGTCGCCCCTGTCCTCCCCCGCCCCGCGTGGCGCACACGTACGACGTGTCACAGGACTGTAACCGAGGGTGAATCGGATGTTTGGAGTCACGCACGGTTGTGCGGGCCGCCGCTCACGCCCCGCGCGCCCGCCCCGCGCGCGGCGCACCCGTCACTCGCCGTGCACGCCCGCTCACGCCGGACGCGGGGCCTTCGCCAGCTGGCGGGACTGGGCGACCAGCCGGCCGGACTCGTCCCACACCTCGGCGTCCTCCTCGAAGTACCCGCCGGCCAGGTTCCGGGTGGCGTGGACCAGGCGCAGCCAGCCGGCCGCGGGCCTGGCCCGCAGGTGCACGGTCAGCTCGACGGTCGGCGCCCAGCCGGGCATCCCCAGGTCGAAGGTGACCGGCGGCAGCGCGTCGGCGGCCAGCAGGAGCAGCAGCGGGTCGGGGGCGCGGCCGTCGGCGAGCCGGAACCAGCCCTGGATCCGTCCGGCACCCGAGGGCTGCCCGAGCGCCCAGCCGACGGTGGCCGGGTCGAGCCGCAGGTCGAAGCGCTCCAGCAGGGCGGCCTGGGTGAGGAGTTCCTTGGGCGCGTGCTCGACGCCGATGCACCGGTCCGGCGGCGGCAGCTGCGGCGGCACGGCGGTGGTGCGCACCTCGCCGTCCTGGGCGGCGAGGTCGCCGTGGGTGGCGACCACCCGCAGCCGCTCCACGCCGTCCTGGCTGAGCGCGGCGGTGCCGGTGGACAGCGAGCGGCCGGTGCGGATCACCTCCGTGCGCACGGTGGCCGGGCCGGGGGTGGCGGCGGAGAGGTAGTAGCCGCTGATCGAGACCGGGTCGGCGTGGCCGGCGCTCTCCGGGCGGGCGGTGTGCGCGAGCGTGAGGGCGTGGCCGGCCACGGCCAGCAGCAGTCCGCCGTTGACGCCGCCGCCGATCTGCCAGCCGGCGCCGAGTTCACCGTCGTAGCGGCCGGGCTCGTCCGGGTGCGGGGAGAGCGCGATGCCCTGGTCGAACTCGCTGCGGATCGCCGTGGTCATGGAGGTGGCCTGCCCTTCGCTGCGGGGGTCGCCGGCGGGCACGGGGCCGCCGGCACGCCGGGTTACTGGCGAGTAGAGGCCACCATACGCCGACCGGGTGAACACGCACGACGGCCGCCGGACCGTTTCCGGTCCGGCGGCCGTGGTGCACGCCGTGCGCAGGGGTCAGCGGCGGATGCCGGGCTTCAGCTCCAGGAAGCGGGCCAGCAGGCCGTTGACGAACGCCGGGGAGTCGTCGGTGGAGTACTCCTTGGCGATCTCCACGGCCTCGTCCAGGACGACCGCGTCGGGGACGCGGTCCTCCCAGATCAGCTCGTACGCGCCGAGCCGCAGGACGTTGCGGTCCGCGATCGGCATCCGGTCGAGCGTCCAGCCGACCGCGTACTGCGAGATCAGCTCGTCGATCCGGCGGGCGTGCTGGACGTACCCCTCGACCAGCTCCATGGTGTACTCGCCGACCTGCGGGGTGCCCTCGTCAGGCTTGGGCTCCCGGGCCCGGGCCACCCAGTCGGCGAGGACCGTCAGCGGGTCGACCCCGCGGTGGTCGGCCTCGAACAGGATCTGGAAGGCTCGCGTGCGGGCCTTGGTGCGTGCGGACGACACGGACTTACTTCACCCGGCCGAGGTAGCTGCCGTCGCGGGTGTCGACCTTGACCTTCTCGCCGGTGGTGATGAACAGCGGCACCTGGATCTCGGCGCCGGTCTCCAGCGTCGCCGGCTTGGTGCCACCGGTGGAGCGGTCGCCCTGGACGCCCGGCTCGGTCTCGGCGATGACCAGCTCGACGGCGGCCGGGAGCTCGATGTAGAGCACCGAACCCTCGTTGACGGCGACGAGCGCGTCGAAGCCCTCCAGCAGGTACTTGGCGGCGTCGCCGACGACGACCGGCTCGATGGCCAGCTGGTCGTAGGTGTCCATGTCCATGAACACGAAGTTCTCGCCGTCCTTGTACGAGAACTGCATGGTGCGCTTGTCGACGTTGGCGGTCTCGACCTTGGTGCCCGCGTTGAAGGTCTTGTCGACGACCTTGCCCGTCAGGACCTCCTTGAGCTTGGTACGCACGAAGGCCGGGCCCTTGCCGGGCTTGACGTGCTGGAACTCGACGACGGACCAGAGCTTGCCGCCCTCCAGCTTGAGGACCATGCCGTTCTTGAGATCGTTCGTGGAAGCCACGGGCGCACTTACTCCTGGATATAGCTGTCAAGGAACCAAGGGACGCGTCCTGTGGCACACCTGCGTCACAGGGCGAGGAGCTCCTTGGTGGTGATGGTGAGCAGCTCGGGCCCGCCCTCATCCAGGGGGCGCACCACGAGCGTGTCCTCGATCCGGACCCCGCCCCGCCCCGGGAGGTGGACCCCCGGGCCGACGGTGACCGGTACGCGGCTGTCCAGTTTACCCATGTCCGTGGGGCCGAGGCGCGGGGCCTCCCGGATCTCCAGGCCGATGCCGTGGCCGATCGGGTGCACGGAGCCCTCGGTGTGCCCGGCCGCCCCCAGGATCTCCCGCGCAGCCCGGTCGGGTACGCACAGCTCGACCCCCGGCCCGAGCGCCTCCCGCCCGGCCCGCTGGGCGCGGAACACCAGCCGGTGCAGCTCGACCTGCCAGGGCGCGGGGGCCGCTCCGATCACGAAGGTGCGGGCGGTGGACACCCCGTAGCCGCGGTACTGCGCGCCGAGCACCACGGTCAGGAAGTCGCCCTCCTCCACCCGCCGGTCGGTGGGCTGGTGCGCCGGCTGGCCGGAGTGGCTGCCGGTGCCGACCGAGACCGGGAAGGCCGCCCGGTCGGCGCCGTGGTCGATCATCCGGCGCTCCAGCTCCATCGCCAGGTGCCGTTCGGTGCGCCCGACCAGGATCGACTCCAGCAGCTCGCCGAGCGCCTGGTCGGCGATCTCGGCGGCGATCCGCAGGTCGGCGATCTCGTGCTCGTCCTTGACCACCCGCAGCCGCTCGACCGCCTGGCCGACGTCCGCCAGCCGCACCCCCTCGGCCAGCCCGGCCACCGCCCGGTGCCGGGCGACCGTCAGGTCGTGCTCCTCCACCGCCAGCCCGGCCGCCCCCAGCCGCGCGGCGGCGGCGGCCGCGGCCAGCGCGGTGTCGGAACCGGTGGCCACCGGCAGCCGGGTGACGTCGGGGGCGATCAGGTGCTCGCCGGTGTCGTCCGGCGGCAGGTCGTCCGGCAGCGCGAGCAGCACCCGGTCCCGGGTCAGCAGCAGGCTCGCCCCGCACGGCGGGCAGCCGGTCAGGTACCGCACGTTCGCCGCCCGGGTGATCAGCGCCGCGTCGGCCCCGGAGGCACCGCAGTGCTCCCGCAACCGCTCCCGGCGGCCCGCGTACGCATCAGCCATGCGTCGAGCCTACGAACCCGGCCCCCGATCCGCCCGCCGAACGCCCCCACCCGGGCAGCCCCGGCCTCCCGCCCGGGCCGCTACTCCGCGGCCTTCGGGCTCCACTTCCGCTCCACCCCGGCCAGCCGCCAGTAGGCGATGGCGGCGGCCCAGACCACCACGAACAGGGCGACGATCGCGTAGCCGACGTTGTCCAGCGAGATGTCCGCGATCCAGCCGCTCACCGGGTCGGTGAGGTCCAGCTTCTCGTGCAGCACGCCGACCAGCTCGATGGTGCCGATGACGAAGGCCACCGCGATGGAGAGCCCGGTGATCGTCAGGTTGTAGTACACCTTCCGCACCGGGTTGGAGAACGCCCACTGGTAGGCGAAGTTCATGAAAGTGCCGTCCAGCGTGTCGAACAGGCTCATCCCGGCCGCGAACAGCAGCGGCAGGCAGACGATCGCGTACCACGGCAGGCCGGAGGCCGCGCCCGAGCCGGCCATCACCATCAGGGTGACCTCGGTCGCGGTGTCGAAGCCCAGGCCCAGCACCATGCCGACCGGGAACATCTGCCCGGGCCGGGTGATCGAGCGGGTCGCCCGGTTCAGCACCCGGGCCATCAGGCCGCGCGCGTTCAGGTGCGCCTCCAGCTCGGCCTCGTCGAACCGGCCGGCGCGCATCGAGCGGAACACCCTGAGGATGCCGAACAGCGCCGCCAGGTTCAGCGCGCCGATCAGGTAGAGGAAGACGCCGGAGGCCGAGGTGCCGACCATCCCCAGCCACTGGTGGGTGGACGACTCGTCGTCCATCAGCGTGTTGGCCAGCTGCGCGCCGCCCGCCACCAGGGCGGCCATCAGCACCACCATCGAGGAGTGCCCGAGCGCGAACCAGAAGCCCACCGAGACCGGGCGCTTGCCGTCCGCCATCAGCTTGCGGGTGGTGTTGTCGATCACCGCGATGTGGTCGGCGTCGAAGGCGTGGCGCATGCCGAGGGTGTAGGCGGTGATGCCCAGGCCCACCCCGAAGACCTGGGTGCCCACCTCGTACTTCTCCGGCGCCACCAGGAAGATCAACGTGCCGAACGCCACCACGTGCATGGCGAGGATCACGCCCAGCAGCCCGGCGGTGCGAAGGGTGTCCTCCCGGCGCCAGCGGAAGGCGGGCAGGGCGGCGGGCGACGCCGCGGCGGCGGCGGTTTCGGGCAGGGTCATCTGCGGATCACGCTCCAGCACCTCGTGGAATGACTTCGTGAGATGCCGCGGCCGGTCTCCTGGCTTACGGGGCTCCCGTACCCGCCTTCCCAGGCGCGCGAGGCGCCCAGTGGCGTCGTGGGTACGGACACTCTCCCCCGATCACAGTGGCGAGGGCCGCTCCGGACTGGGACCCCTGAGGGTCCGTCACCGGTCTTCCCGAGCACCACGGCGGGGAACACCGTAGGGGCCCGGGGCGACCCATGCAAGGCTGCGCACCTACGCAGGTGTTCAGGATCACAACCTCCCGCCTGCCAGAATGGGCCGCATGCATCTCGTACCGGCCGACCGCGCGGGCCACCGCACCATCGACGGCCACCGGGTCTGCGAGGCCATCGCCGCGATCGGCGACACCGCCCACGTCCGCTCCTGGGCCGACCGCTTCGCCCTGCTCGCCGACCCCGGCAGGCTCGCCCTCCTGCTCGCCCTGCACCGCACCGGCCCCCTCGCCGTCACCGACCTCGCCGTCGCCACCGGCATGCGCGACCCCGCCGTCTCCCAGGCCCTGCGCCTCCTGCGCACCGCCGGCGTGGTGGCCGGCGAGAAGGAGGGCCGCGTCGTGCGCTACCGGCTCGTGGACGCCACCCTGCGCCCCCTCCTCGACCAATGCGCCGGCGACACCCCCGCCATAGCAGCCGGCTGACCGCCGGGCGGCCACCCCGCCCGGCCGGAGCCCGCTGAGTACGATCATGGCGTGTCGAACCCCCGCCGGCTCCGGGCCCGGCCCGACGACGACCGCTGGAACACCCGGCCGGTCCGGGCACGCGTCCTCGCGGTGGTCCGCACCCTCACCTCCGCCACCAGGGTCCTGGAGGTCCTCGCACCACTGCGCGAGCTGGACGGCATCGGCTTCGCCGTCACCGTCAACCCCGGCTCCGCGTTCACCGCCGGACTCGACGACCACCTCCGCGCCCAGCCCGGCCTCACCGTCCTGCCCTGGCGGGAGGCCGTCCGGCAGCGCTTCGACCTCGCCGTCGCCTGCGCCGTCCACGCCTCGATGCACCGGCTGCGCGCACCCCTCGTCGTCCTCCCGCACGGCGCCGGCTACAACCGTCTGGTCCCCGAGTCCACCGGCGACACGGTGACCGCCGCCGGGCTCTCCCGACACGAACTCACCCATCGCGGACGGGTCTTCCCCGCCGTCATCGGCCTCTCCCACCGCGAGCAGTTCGACCGCCTGCGGGCTGCCTGCCCCGAGGCGCTGCCCCGCGCCCGCGAGGTCGGCGACCCCTGCTTCGACCGGATGCTCGGCGGCCTCGGCGCACGCGACGGCCACCGGACCGCCCTCGGCGCGGTCGACGGCCGTCGCCTCGTCGTGGTCACCTCCACCTGGAGCGGGCACTCGCTGCTCGGCCGTCACCCCGGCCTGCCGCTGCGGCTGGTCGAACAGCTGCCCGCCGACGAGTACACCGTCGCCGCCGTCCTGCACCCCAACGTCTGGGCCCGGCACGACCTGCGCGCCCTGCTCGCCCCGGCCGAACGCCGCGGCCTGCGGCTCGTCCCGCCGGACCGGGGCTGGCAGGCCGCGCTGATCGCCGCCGACTGCGTGATCGGCGACCACGGCTCGGTCTCCTTCTACGCCGCCGCCCTCGAACGCCGCACCCTGCTGGTCGCCACCGGCGCCGCCGAACTCGACCCCCGCTCCCCCACCTACGCCTTCGGCCGGGCCGCTCCGGCCCTCGACCCCGACGGCGACCTGCTCACCCAGCTCGAACGGGCGGCGGCCGAGCAGGACCCGGCCGCCCTGCGCCCCGTCACCGACCGCTCACTCGGCCGCCGCGGGGAGTCCGCCCGGATACTGCGCGAAATCTTCCTCTCCTACCTGCCCGGCATCGAGGCACCGCCCGGCGACCCCCTGCCGCTGCCCCACCCGCGGCCGGTCCCGCTCGCCGCCGAACGGCCCACCGCCTACGACGTCGTGGCCACCGGCGAGGGCACCGCGATCCACCTGCGCCGCTACCCCGTCGGCCCCGGCCGGCCCACCGCGCGCGGCTTCCTCGCCGTCGCCGACGACGAACCCAGCCCCGTGCTGCGGCGCACCGCCGACGTCCTGGCCCGCACCGGGAGCGACACCGAACAGCCCGCCGAGGCGTGGCTCGCCGCCACCGCCGGCGCGGCCGAGCTCCCGCGCCTCACCGTCGCCGTCGCCGCCCTCGGCCCGGACCACCACCTGCTGCGGCTGCCCGGCGGCCTCCTCCTGGAAGCCCGCGCCGACCGCCCCTGGGGCACCCCCGTTCCCCGGCTCGACCCGCTCCTCCTCGGCTCCGCCGTCGCCCACTGGCTCACCACCCCGGCCGCGACCCCGACGGCGCTCCCCCACCGCACCCTCACCCTCCACACCGGCCCCCGCCGCACCAGCATCAGCTTCACCACCCGACCCGGACACCCCGACGGACCCGCCATCCACAGGCCGACGGGCCCTTCCTACGGTCAGAGTTGAGGGCGGGTCAGGTGGTCGGGCGGGGTGGTTGGCAGGTGGGGCACCAGAAGAGGTTGCGGGAGGCGTGTTCCTCGGTGCGGATGTCGGTGGCGCAGATCAGGCAGGGCTGGCCGGCGCGGCGGTAGACGTAGACCTCGCCGCCGTGGTCGTCGACGCGCGGGGGGCGGTTCATCGCCTCGGGCGTGTGCTCGGGGCGGACGGTGTCGATGCGGCCGGCGGCGGTGCCCTCGCGCATCAGGGCGACCAGGTCGGCCCAGATGGCGTCCCACTCGGCGCGGCGCAGGGAGCGGCCGGGCAGCTGGGGGTCGATGCCGTGCCGGAACAGCACCTCGGCGCGGTAGACGTTGCCGACGCCGGCCAGCACCTTCTGGTCCATCAGCAGGGCGGCGACGGTCGTGCGGCTGCCGGTCATCCGCCGCCAGGCGGCGTCCGGGTCGGCGTCGGCGCGCAGCGGGTCCGGGCCGAGGCGGGCGGCGACGGCGGCCTTCTCGGCGTCGGTGATCAGGGCGCAGGTGTTGGGGCCGCGCAGGTCGGCGTAGTGCTCGTCGTTCTCCAGGCGCAGCCGGACCAGGCCGACCGGCTCCGGCACCTGGCCGTCGACGGTGTCGCCGAAGGTGAAGCCGCCGTACAGGCCGAGGTGGACGTGCACCCAGGCGTCCTCGCCGAAGCCGAGGAAGAGGTGCTTGCCGGTGGCCTCGGCCGCGACCAGCTCCCGTCCGTCGATCAGCTTGGCGCCGTCCGCGAAGCGGCCCTGCGGGCTGCTGGCGCGGACCGGCCGGCCGCCGAAGGCGCGGTGGTTCTCGGCGGCGAGGCGGTGGATGATGTGGCCTTCCGGCACGGGCGCGGCTCCCCCCGGTGGTTCGTTCAGGACCCGTCCATCATCGCAGCCGGCACCGACAGCGCGGGCGGGCCGGCGGCGGCGCTCAGCGCACCGGCATGCCCATCAGCCGGGCCAGGATCACCCGGTCGAGTTCGGCGGCCGTGGCGGCCACGTCGAGGTGGGAGTTGTCGATGATCGGCAGCCCGGAGTTGTACCAGCCGGCCATCCGGCCGTGGATCCGGGCCACCTCCTCGTCGTCCAGCCGGCGGTTGCCGCCGCGCCTGGCGTTGCGGCTGAGCACCGAGTCCAGGCTGGGCAGCAGCACCACGGGGATCATGCCGGGGCCGATGTGCCGCTTCCAGCCGCCGAGGCCGATGGCGGGGCGGTCGGGGAAGACGGCGTCGTCGATGATGCAGGAGATGCCGTTGGCGAGGTAGTTGCGGCAGGCGAAGCCGCAGGTCCGGCGGGCCAGCCGGTACTGCGCCTCGGAGGCGTTGTTCCAGCCGGACTGCGGGTTGGCGAAGCCGGACTGCACCCACTCGCGGACGTCGTCGAGGCTGATGTGCGCGGTCGGGGTGGGGCGCCGCTCGGCCCAGTGGCGGGCGACGGTGGTCTTGCCGGCGCCGGCCGGACCGATCAGCAGCACCGCGATCGGGCCGGTGGCCGCGTGCTGCCGCTGCGGCGGGCGGGCGGGCAGCTGGACGGGCGCGCCGGACGGCAGCACGAAGTGGCCGGTGGATCCGGCGGGCACCGGCGCCACCGGAACGGGCGCAGGCGCGGGAGCAGGCGCCGGAGCGGGCGCGGGAACGGTGGCCGGGGCGGGCGCGGGCGCGGGCGGGCCCGGCGGGACGACCGGCACCGGCACCGTCGGCGGGCCGCCCGGCGGCCCGCCCGGAAGCCCGGCGGACGCCGCGGCCGGGTACCCGGGCACCGGCGGAGCGACGGGACGCGGGGGAACCGGCCCGCCCCCGGGGTACTGCGTCACGGTCACCTCCCGACTTCCTTCAGCGGGACACTACACGGCGGCGCGGCGGTGGACACAGTCCGCCGCCGCGCCGCCGCTGGTCACCGGCCCGGCGCCGCCCGGGGGCGGCCCCTGCCGGGCCGTCAGCCCGTGGTGAGCCGCTCGGCCAGCGCGCGCAGCGCCAGCTCGTACGAGCCGATCCCGAACCCGGCGATGGTGCCGGAGGCCACCGCGGAGATCACCGAGGTGTGCCGGAAGGTCTCGCGGGCGTACGGGTTGGAGATGTGCACCTCGATCAGCGGCGCGGTGCGCTGCGAGGCGGCGTCGCGCATCGCGTACGAGTAGTGCGTGAACGCCCCCGGGTTGATCACCACCGGGACCCGGCCGTCGGCGGCCTCGTGCAGCCACTCGACCATGGTCTGCTCGGAGTTGGTCTCGTGCACCTCGACCTCGAAGCCCAGCTCCTTGCCGAGCGCGGTGCAGCGCTCGACCAGCCCGGCGTACGAGGTGGAGCCGTAGACGTCGGGCTCGCGGCTGCCGAGGCGCCCGAGGTTGGGGCCGTTGAGCACCATCACCCGGGTCACGAGGAGACCTCCGCGTAGGCGGCCACCAGCAGGGACGGGTCGGGGCCCTCCAGCACGGAGGTCCTGCCGAGGCCGTCCAGGACGATGAAGCGGATCAGGTCGCCGCGCGACTTCTTGTCGATCTTCATGGCGTCCAGCAGCTTGGGCCAGGCGTCCGCCCGGTAGCTGAGCGGCAGGCCGACCGAGGCCAGCACGGTGCGGTGCCGGTCGGCGGTCTCGTCGTCCAGCCGGCCGGCGAGGCGGCCGAGTTCGGCGGCGAACACCATGCCGATCGAGATCGCCGCGCCGTGCCGCCACTTGTAGCGCTCGTTGCGCTCGATGGCGTGGCCGAGGGTGTGGCCGTAGTTGAGGATCTCGCGCCGGCCGGACTCCTTGAGGTCGCCGGAGACCACGTCGGCCTTGACCTGGATGGCCCGCCGGATCAGCTCGACGGTGTGCGGCCCGGCCGGGGTCTTGGCGCCCTCCGGGTCGGCCTCGACGAGGTCGAGGATCGCCGGGTCGGCGATGAACCCGCACTTGATGACCTCGGCGAGGCCGGAGACGTAGTCGTGCCGGGGCACCGTCTCCAGGGTCGCGAGGTCGGCCAGCACGCCCACCGGGGGGTGGAAGGCGCCGACCATGTTCTTGCCCTCGGCGATGTTGATGCCGGTCTTGCCGCCGACCGCCGCGTCGACCATGCCGAGCAGCGTGGTGGGCACGGAGATCCAGCGGACCCCGCGCAGCCAGGTGGCGGCGACGAAGCCGGCCAGGTCGGTGGTGGCGCCGCCGCCGAGGCCGACGACCACGTCGGTGCGGGTGAACCCGGTCTGCCCGAGCACCGACCAGCAGTACGCGGCCACCTCGGCGCTCTTCGCCTCCTCGGCGTTGGGCACCTGGAGGGCGATCGCCTCGTAGCCCTCGCCGGACAGGTCCTCGCGGATCGCGTCCGCGGTGGCGGACAGCGCCTCCGGGTGGATGATCGCCACCCGCCGGGCCCGGCTCCCGATCAGCGGCGCCAGCTCACCGAGCAGCTGGTGCCCGATCAGCACGTCGTACGGGTCGTGGCCGGCGCTGCCGCCGACGTGAATCCTGACGTTGTCACTCATGGGGGGTCTTCAGCTCCAGTGCTTCCAGTACGGCGTCCGCGACCTGCTCGGGGGTGCGGCCGGCGGTGTCGACGACGGCGGTGGCCACCTCCAGGTAGAGGGGGCGGCGGGCCTCCATCAGCTCGCGCCAGCGGGCCCGCGGGTTGACCGCCAGCAGCGGGCGGGGGGCGTCCAGGCCGACCCGCTTGACCGCGTCGGCGAGCGGCACCTCCAGGAACACCACCGGCAGGTCGCGCAGCAGCTCACGGGTGGGCCCGGCCATCACCGCGCCGCCGCCGAGCGCCAGCACGCCGCCGTGGGTGCCGGCGGCGGCGCGCACGGCGGCCGCCTCCAGGGCCCGGAAGTGCGGCTCGCCCTCGTCGACGAAGATGTCCGGGATCGGCTTGCCGGCCTGCTCCTCGATGTCCGCGTCGGTGTCGCGGAAGCCGAGGCCGAGGCGCTCGGCGAGGACCCGCCCGACGGTGGACTTGCCACTGCCGGGCGGGCCGACCAGCACGACGACCGGCGTGGTCATCGGACGATCAGGTGGTCGAGGTAGTTCTGCACGTTGCGCCGGGTCTCCGACACGTGGTCGCCGCCGAACTTCTCGTCGACCGCGTCGGCCAGCACCAGGGCGACCATCGCCTCGGCGACGATGCCGGCCGCCGGCACCGCGCAGACGTCCGAGCGCTGGTGGTGCGCCTTGGCCGGCTCACCGGTGCGCACGTCCACGGTGCGCAGCGCGCGCGGCACGGTCGCGATCGGCTTCATCGCGGCGCGCACCCGCAGCAGCTCGCCGGTGGACAGGCCGCCCTCGGTGCCGCCGGAGCGGCCGGAGACGCGCTTGGCGCCCTCGGGGGTCGGCACGATCTCGTCGTGGGCCTGCGAGCCGGGGACGCGGGCCAGCTCGAAGCCGTCGCCGACCTCGACGCCCTTGATCGCCTGGATGCCCATCAGCGCGGCGGCGAGGCGGGCGTCCAGCCGGCGGTCCCAGTGGACGTGCGAGCCGAGGCCGACCGGGACGCCGTAGGCGAGCACCTCGACGACGCCGCCGAGGGTGTCGCCGTCCTTGTGGGCCTGGTCGATCTCGGCGACCATCGCCTTCGAGGCGTCGGCGTCCAGGCAGCGCACCGGGTCGGCGTCCAGCTTCGCCTCGTCGGAGGGCAGCGGCAGCACGCCGGCCGGGGCCTTGGCGGCGGCCAGCTCCACCACGTGGCTGACGATCTCGATGCCGCAGGTCTCCTTGAGGTAGGAGCGGGCGACGGCGCCGAGCGCGACGCGGGCGGCGGTCTCCCGGGCGCTGGCGCGCTCCAGGATCGGGCGGGCCTCGTCGATCGAGTACTTCTGCATGCCGGCCAGGTCGGCGTGGCCGGGGCGCGGGCGGGTCAGCGCCTCGTTGCGGGCGAGACCGGCGAGCACCTCGGGGTCGACCGGGTCGGCCGACATGACCTGCTCCCACTTCGGCCACTCGGTGTTGCCCACCATGACGGCGACCGGGCTGCCCATGCTCAGGCCGTGCCGCACACCGCCGAGGAAGGTCACCTCGTCCTGCTCGAACTTCATCCGTGCGCCGCGACCATAGCCGAGCCGGCGGCGCGCCAGCGCGTCGGCCACCATGGCGGTGGTGACCGGTACACCGGCGGGCAGGCCCTCCAGCGTCGCGACGAGTGCGGGGCCGTGCGACTCCCCCGCCGTCAGCCAGCGCAACGTACCCAACGGAGCTCCTTCATCAGCGGACCGGAGCGGCGCTGCCGCCGCCCGTCCGGACGTGCCTTGTCCCCGAATCCTTTCATGCCGGACCGGTCGACCGGCCCCGGAGTCCGGTCACCGGACAGCATTCGGCCGACCGGCGGACGGGAACGGCCGGCCGGCCCTGGTCCGGGGCGTGCCCGGGTGTGCCCTCAGCCCGCGGCCAGGGCCGCCTCACCGGCGGCGCGGACGGCCGCCAGCGGGCCGGGGGTGCGCCCGGTGAACAGCTCGCTCTGCAGCACCGCCTGGTGCACCAGCAGGTCGAGCCCGCCCAGCACGGTCGCCCCGCGCTCGGTGCAGGCGCCGGCCAGCGCGGTCGGCCACGGGTGGTACAGCACGTCGAACAGCGCGCCGGGCTCGGCGGTGAGGTCGCCGACGAAGGCGTCGGTCGCCCCGGCCGGGGTGGTGGCCACGGTGAGCGGGTGCGTCAGTGCCTCGGCGCCGCGCGCCCAGTCCGCGGTCCGCACCGCCACGCCGAGGCGCTCGCCGAGCCCGGCCATCTCCCGGGCCCGCTCGGGGCTGCGGACGTAGACGGTGACCTCGCGGGCCCCGAGCCGGGCCAGCGCGGCCAGCGCGGAGGACGCGGTGGCGCCGGCACCGAGCACGGCGGCGGCCGGCACCTCGGTGATGCCGCGCTCGCGCAGCGCGTTGACCAGGCCGGGCACGTCGGTGTTGTGGCCGGCCCGGCGCCCGTCGGCGGTGAACACCAGGGTGTTCACCGCCTCGACCGACCGGGCGGTGGCGCTCACCTCGTCGAGCAGCGGGATGACCGCGCGCTTGAGCGGCATGGTGAGCGAGCAGCCCGCCCACTCGGCCTCGTCCAGCCCGGCGACGAAGCCGGGCAGCGCGGCCTCGTCGACCTCGAAGCGGTCGTAGCGCCAGCCGTCCAGCCCGAGCGCCGCGAAGGCGGCCCGGTGCAGGGCGGGCGACAGCGAGTGGGCGATCGGCGAGCCGAGGACGGCCGCCCGGTGCTTGCTGGTCACGCTGGTGTCTCTCCCTGTGCGGCCGCCCGGCGGCCGGTCAGCCCTTGCTGGTGCAGTGGACGGCGGCCGCGTCGAACTTCGCGCCGATCGACTTGCAGTACTCCTCGGTGTTCTTGGCGTGCTCCGCGTCCGTCTCGGCGAACAGGGTCAGGGTCGGCGACATCGCGATGAAGTACAGCCACTTGCCGTCCGCCGGGTTGAGCGTCGCCTTGAGCGCGTCGTCACCCGGGTTGGAGATCGGCGTCGGCGGCAGGCCCGGGTTGATGTAGGTGTTGTACTTGTTGGAGCCGTCGTTGATGTCCCGCTTGTCGAGGTTCTTGCGGCCCAGCGAGTACTGCAGCGTGGTGTCCATGCCCAGCTTGCCGTTGACCTTGCCCTTGTCGGCCAGCCGGTTCTGGATGGTCTTCGCCATCTTGGCGAAGTCGTCCTTGTTGTTGCCCTCCGCCTGGAGGATGCTCGCCTCGATGACCACCTCGTAGCCGGACTTGAGGCCGATCTTCGAGGCCTCCGCGTCCAGGCCCGCGTAGCGGTCCACGGCGTTCTTCACCATCTGCTTGAGCAGGTCCTCGGGCTTCATGCCCGGGGTGATCGAGTAGCGGGTCGGCCAGAGGAAGCCCTCGATGTTGCCGTTGGCGTACGCGGGCAGGCCCAGGTTGTTGACCTGCTCCTTGGCGACGTTCGCGGTGGTGCCCTTGGGCAGGCCGAGCTTCTCGTCGATCTTGACGTAGGTGGCGACGGAGGTCAGGCCCTCCTGGATGATCAGCTTCTCGCCGCCGTTGGCCTCCACCAGGAACTGCACGGCCCCCTCGGCGGACATCTCCTTGGGCATGGCGTAGGCGCCGGGCTGGATGGTGGAGCACTTCGCGTTCTTGTCGCACGCCGCGTTGAAGGCGTCGATGCTCTTGACCACGCCGGCCGCCTTCAGCGCCGCGCCCATCTGGCTGCCCGCCGCACCCGGCTTGATCTCGACGTTGACCGAGCCGGTGCCCGGGCCGGGGAAGTCCGGCGCCGGGCCGAAGTGGTCCTTGTAGAAGCCGTAGCCCCAGTAGCCGGCGCCGCCCATGGCACCGAGCAGCACGAGGGCGACCACCAGGCAGGCGCCGCCGTTGCGCCGGCCGGACTTCTTGCCCTTCTCCTTGCGCTTCTTCTTCGCCTCGCGGGAGTCGTCCTCCTCGCCGAGGAAGCCGCCCTGCCCGTCGTCGTCCGCGCCGTCCTCGTGGTACTCGTCCTCGGCGTACTCGCCCTCGTGACCGTCCCACGCGTCCTCGGCGTGCTCACCGCCGCCGTCGGCCTCGGCCGGTCCGGCGCCGGCCTCCAGTGCGGCGGCCTCCGCCTCCCAGTCGATGCCGTCCGGGCCGGGGCCGGAGGGCTGCTGCCCGGCGGCCGGCCGCGGGGCCTGCTGCGCCGGGGCGCCCTGCTGCGGAACGCCCTGCTGGGGGTACCCCTGCTGCTGGCCGCCGTACTGCTGCTGGCCCACGCCCTGCTGGCCCATGCCCTGCTGGGGCATCTGCTGCTGCGGCATCTGCTGCTGGGGGTAGCCCTGCTGGCCGCCCATGTCCTGCTGTCCGCCCACGCCCTGCTGCGGGTAGCCCTGCTGCTGCGGGTACCCCTGCTGGGGCATCTGCTGCTGGGGGTAGCCCTGCTGACCGTCGTACTGCTGTCCGCCCTGTCCGCCCTGCGGGTACCCCTGCTGGCCGCCCATCGCCTGCTGGCCCATGCCCGGCTGCGGCACCTGCTGCTGGGGCACCTGCTGCTGGGGGTAGCCCTGCTGACCGCCGTACTGCTGCTGGGGATGCTGCTGCCACTGCCCGTCCTGCTGGCCGGGGACCGGCTGCTGGCCGCCGTACCCGGGGTCACCCGGATGCCACGGCTCGGAGCCCTGGGGGCCGTAGCCCCGACCCAGATCGGTCATTGATCCCCTTATACCGACGGAGACGACCGGAGGATCGGCCCGGTCGCCCGGGACGGCGTCCCGGCTGCTTGTCGAACCGGCGTGCTAGCGCAACACCTGGACGGAGACGCTACCGTACCGCAGTCGACCGCCCGGCCGGGGCGCCGACCGCCGCTACGGCGCCCCCGACGAGGGCGTGGCCGCGGCGGACACGGAGGCGGACGCCGAGGCGCTCGCCGACGCCGAGGCACCGGCCGCCGCCCGGTTGGCGTTGAACTCCGCGACGTTCTTCTGCTGCACGTCGAAGCTGTCGGTGAAGCGGGTGTCCCCCGGCTTCACGGTCACGAAGTAGAGCCAGTCCCCCGGCGCCGGGTCCACCGCCGCCATGATCGCCTGCCGCCCCGGGTTGGAGATCGGCGTCGGCGGCAGCCCCGCGTGCTTGTAGGTGTTGTACGGGGAGTCGAGCCGGGTGTCGGTGACGCTGGTGTTCAGCGTGGAGCGCCCCATCGCGTAGTTGATGGTGGAATCCAGCTGCAGCGGCATGTTCTTGGCCAGCCGGTTGTAGATGACCCGCGCGACCTTCGCCATGTCCTCGGGGTTGTCGGCCTCGCCCTGCACCATGCTGGCGATGGTCACCAGCCCGTACAGCGACTGCCCGAGGTTGGTCGCGACCACCTCCGCGTCGTCCCGGGCGAACTCCTTGCCGGCCCGCTCGACCATCTGCTTCAGCAGGTCGGCGGCGGTGGTGTCGTCGGTGACGGCGTACGTCGCGGGGAACAGGTAGCCCTCGGGGACGCCGTTGGCGGTCTCCGGCAGGCCCAGTTCGGCGGCCTGGTCCCTGGCCGTCTGCTCCGCGGTGCCCGCCGGGAGCTGGAGCTTCTTGTCGATCGCGGCGAAGATCTGGCTGCCGCGCCAGCCCTCGGGGATGGTCAGGCCGTTGGCGTTGGCCGGGTCGATCAGCACGGCGAGCGCGGCGGCCGCCGACATCTTCTGCCGCAGGGTGTACGTGCCGGGCTGGATCCGCCCGGCCGCCGCCGCGCTGCCCCGGGCGGCCCGGGTGAACGCGAGCGAGCTGGCCACCACGCCGTTGCGCACCAGGGCCGAGGCGATCTGGCTGAGCCCGGCGCCCTCGGGCACCGACACCTGCACCGAGCCGGAGCCGTCGCCCGCGTAGTCGGCGGCGGCCGGCGGCCGGCGCTGTCCCTGGATCCAGCTGAACCCGGCCAGCCCGATCCCGCCGAACACCGCGAACAGCGACAGCGCCGTCAGCAGACAGGCCAGTCCGTTGCGCCGTCGGCGTGGATCGGGCGCATCGGGGCGCGGGGCGGGCGCGCCCGGCGGGCGGCCCTCCGGTTCGGTCGCCGGCGCACCGAGGTGGCCGGGGCTCAGGCCGGGTGTGAGGTCCAGGTCGGTCACGGCGGCGTCCCCTCGACGGTCCGCGTGGCACGCGGCACGACGGCAACGGCAGAGGGGTGCGGGGGGGCGCCGGCGCCCCGGCCCCCCCGACGGGCGGGATAAAAGGACCCGGAGCCCCCCCCCCCCCCCCCCACG
>NZ_JBHVTL010000035.1:0-54825 GCF_042884635.1 Kitasatospora sp. NPDC058115 | reverse complement strand
GGGGGCCCTGGTCGGTCCGGGCGGCCCCCCCGCCCGGGCCGGGGGGCCCCGCGCCCCCCCGCCACCGCCCGCGGGGTCCGTGCGGACGCGTCCGCACGGACCCCTCTTCGGGACGTTAGAACAGGCCGGTCAGCCCGCCGCCTCGACGCTCTCGCCGGGAGGGCGTCCGCTCACCCGTTCGGACTCAAGGGCGGTCTGCAGGATCACCACCGCGGCGGCCTGGTCGACCACCGAGCGGCCCTTCTTGGCCTTGACCCCCGAGGCGCGCAGCCCGTGGGTCGCGGTGACGGTGGACATCCGCTCGTCGACGAGGCGGACCGGCACCGGCCAGAGCCGGTTGGCCAGCCGGGACGCGTAGCCGCGGACCTTCTCGGCCGCCGGCCCCTCCTTGCCGCTCAGCGAGCGCGGCAGTCCGACGATCACCTCGATCGCGCCGTACTCCTCGACGATCGCGGCGATCCTGGCCTGCGACTTCACTCCGGCCGGGACGGTCTCCACCGGGGTGGCGAGCACCCCGTCGGGGTCGCAGGACGCGACCCCGATCCGGGCGTCCCCGACGTCGACGGCGATCCGCCGCCCGCGCCGGAAGGGCTTCTCCTCGAACTCCATCAGACCGCGGACCCCATCAGGAGGCACGCTCCGCGACCAGGCCCCGCACCGCGGCGACGGCCTCGTCGATCGCGGCCGGGTTGGTGCCGCCGCCCTGGGCGACGTCGTCCTTGCCCCCACCGCCGCCGCCGAGGGTCTTGGCCGCGGTGCGGACCAGCTCGCCGGCCTTGATGCCGCGGCCGCGGGCGTCCTCGTTGGTGGCGATCACGGTCAGCGGGCGGTCGTTCGCCACGGTGAAGGCGGCGACCACGGCCGGGCGCGAGCCGAGGCGGCCGCGCACGTCGAGGACCAGCTTGCGCAGCTCGTCGGCGCCGGTGCCGTCGGCGACCCGGGCGGTGACCACGGCGATGCCGTGCACGTCCTCGGCCGAGTCGGCCAGGCCCGCGGCGGCCGCGAGCACCTTCTCGGCGCGGAAGCGCTCGATCTCCTTCTCGGCGTCCTTGAGCTTGGCGAGCATGCCGGAGATCTTCTCCGGCAGCTCCTCCGGGCGGCCCTTGACCAGCTCGGTCAGCTGGGCGACCACGGTGTGCTCACGGGCCAGGAACCGGTAGGCGTCGGCGCCGACCAGGGCCTCCACCCGGCGCACGCCGGAGCCGATCGAGGACTCGCCGAGCAGCTTCACCAGGCCCAGCTGGGCGGTGTTGCCGACGTGCGTGCCGCCGCACAGCTCCTTGGAGAAGTCGCCGATGGTGACGACCCGGACCTCGTCGCCGTACTTCTCGCCGAACATCGCGATGGCGCCGGCCTTGCGGGCCTGGTCCATCGTCATGACCTCGGCGGTGACCTCCAGCTCGCGGGTCAGCACGTCGTTGATCTTCTGCTCGACGTCGGTCAGCACGCTGCCGGGCACGGCGGCGGGCGAGCCGAAGTCGAAGCGGAAGCGGCCCGGGGCGTTCTCCGAGCCGGCCTGGGCGGCCGTCGGGCCGAGCGCGTCGCGCAGCGCCTGGTGGGTCAGATGGGTGGCCGAGTGGGCGCGGGCGATCGCCCGGCGGCGCTCGACGTCGATGGTGGCGTACGCGGAGGAACCGAGCACGACCTCGCCGAACAGCACGCCGCCGGAGTGCACGATCACGCCCGGCACGGGCTGCTGGACGTCGCGGATCTCGACGACCGCGCCGGACTCCAGCCGGATCCGGCCGTGGTCGGCGAGCTGGCCGCCGCCCTCGGCGTAGAACGGGGTGCGGTCGAGGATGATCTCGACCTCGTCGCCCTCGCCGGCGGCCGGCGCCGGGGCGCCGTTCACCAGCAGGCCGACCACGGTGGCCTCGCCCTCGGTCAGGGTGTAGCCGGTGAAGACGCTGGCGCCGGAGGTGTCGGCGACCTCGCGGTACGCGGCGACGTCGGCGTGGCCCATCTTCTTGGCCTTGGCGTCCGCCTTGGCGCGGTCCCGCTGCTCCTGCATCAGACGGCGGAAGCCGGCCTCGTCGACCTGAAGGCCCTGCTCCTCGGCCATCTCCAGGGTCAGGTCGATCGGGAAGCCGTAGGTGTCGTGCAGCTTGAACGCCTGGTCGCCGGAGAGCACCACGCCGCCGGACTGCTTGGTCTCGGTGACCGCGGCGTCCAGCAGGTTGGTGCCGGCCTTCAGGGTCTGCAGGAAGGCCGCCTCCTCGCCGACGACGACCGTCTCAATGCGCTTGCGGTCGCTCTCCAGCTCCGGGTACTGCGGGGCCATCGCCTTGATGGCGGTGTCGATGAGCTCCTTGGCCACCGGCTCGGTGGCGCCCAGCAGCCGCATGTTGCGGATGGCGCGGCGCAGGATGCGGCGCAGCACGTAGCCGCGGCCCTCGTTGCCGGGGGTGACGCCGTCGCCGACCAGCATCAGCGCGGTGCGGATGTGGTCGGTGACCACGCGCAGCGAGACGTCCGCCTTGTGGTCGGCGCCGTAGCGGTGGCCGGTCAGCCCGGCGGCCCGGTCCAGGATCATCCGGCTGGTGTCGATCTCGAAGAGGTTGTCGACGTCCTGAAGGATGGCGGCCAGGCGCTCCAGGCCGAGGCCGGTGTCGATGTTCTTGCTCGGCAGGTCGCCGAGGATCTCGAACCCGTCCTTGCCGTCGCCGTGGCCGCGCTCGTACTGCATGAAGACCAGGTTCCAGATCTCCAGGTAGCGCTCGCCGTTGACGGCCGGGCCGCCCTCCTCGCCGTACGCGGGGCCGCGGTCGTAGTTGATCTCCGAACACGGGCCGCACGGGCCGGGGACGCCCATCGACCAGAAGTTGTCCTTCATGCCGAGGCGCTGGATCCGCTCGGCGGGCACGCCGATGACCTCGCGCCAGATCTGCTCGGCCTCGTCGTCGTCCTGGTAGACGGTGATCCAGAGCTTCTCCTTCTCCAGGCCGTAGCCACCGTCCGCGACGGGGGTGGTGAGCAGGTCCCAGGCGAACGTGATGGCTCCTTCCTTGAAGTAGTCACCGAAGGAGAAGTTGCCGCACATCTGGAAGAAGGAGCCGTGCCGGGTGGTCTTCCCGACCTCCTCGATGTCCAGGGTGCGCACGCACTTCTGCACGCTGGTGGCACGCGAGAACTGCGGCTTGACCTCGCCCAGGAAGTACGGCTTGAACGGGACCATGCCCGCGTTGACCAGCAGCAGGGTGGGGTCGTCGGCGACCAGGGACGCCGACGGAACGACGGTGTGGCCGCGCTCCTCGAAGAAGCGCAGCCAGCGGCGGCGGATCTCTGCCGACTCCATTAGTGGTCCTTCCGGTTGGTACCGCCCCGCGGCGCAAGCGCGCGCCGGGGCGTCTTCTCGATGGCTTGGGGGGTGGTGCGGGCACCGTCGGAGGACGATGCGCGGGCACTGCTGGACGGAGGCAGGGCGGCGGCCGGGCTCCCGGGCGCCGCCGAGATAGCTCGGTACTGGGGCTCGCCGCGCAGCACCCCCCGGCGGCGCGGCTCGACGACGGCGGTGCCGTCGAGTCCGAGGTCCTCGCGCAGCTGCTCCTCGCGCTCGCTCATGCCGGAGCGCACGTCCTGGGCGAACTGCTTGGCCAGGTCGCCCAGGTGCAGGGCGTTGCGGGCGGCGGTGCCGGAGAGGCTGTCCGGGGTGAGCCGGTGCACGGCCTCGTTGGCCTTGTTCATGGCCCAGACGGTGGCGCCGGCGCCGACCGCCATCCAGAAGATGCGTCGCACCATGCCGTCAGCCCCTCACCACGCGCCGGACCCGGGAGAGCAGGCCGTTCCTGGGCGCGGTCGCGGCGCGCACCTCGGCCCGGATCAGCCGGGCCAGTTCCTCGCGCTCGCCCGGCTGGGCCGGCAGCGACACCCCGCCCTGCTGCTTGGCGACCGCCTTGCGCACGCCGTAGCTGAACGCCGCGACCTTGACCAGCGGGCCGCCGAGGGTGGCCGCGACGGTGGAGGAGAGCGCGTTGGCGTTGGCCGCCGCGTCCTGCACGTTGGCAGTGATCTCGTCCACCCGCTCCAGCTGCTCGTTGGCGCTGCGCACGGCGGTGCCGGCGTCGGTCAGCAGCGGCACGGCCTGCTCGGTGACGGCGGAGACCAGGACGGTGGCCTCCTTGAGCACCCGCGACAGCCGGACCAGTACGACGGCGAGCAGGGTGACCAGGACCGCCCAGAACACGGCGACGAGCAGGCCGGCCAGCTCTCCCACGGACACCTTGCGCGCTCCCTCGCCTTGCAGTTCTCCGGGCACTCATGCCCTACGGAACCCTATCGCGACCGCACGGACTTTCCGGACCGGGTTTCCCGCGCGGTGCGCGGCGATCCGACCGGGTGTGCGATCCGCGCGCGTAACCCACCCGCCGGTCACCTCGTTCTGCCGGGCGGGCCGCCACCCAGGCGGCGCAGACGGACGGACGCCCGGGCCGGCCAGGCCGGGGCCTCGACGCGGGGAGCGGGTTTGGACGGGGAATCGGGGCCACGGCCGGGCCGGCCGGCACCGGGGCGCCTCCCGGCGGAGGTCACCAGCTTCGTCGGTCGGCAGCACGAACTGACGGCGCTGGCCCGGCTGCTGGCCGGGCACCGGCTGGTGACGGTCACCGGCCCCGGCGGGGTCGGGAAGAGCCGGCTGGCGCTGCGGGCGGCGGCCCGGGCGGCCGGCGCGTTCCCGGACGGCGCCTGGCTGGTCGAGCTGGCCCCGGTGCGCGGCGGGCGGCTGCTCGGGCACGCGGTGCTGGAGGCGCTGCGGCTGACCGACGGCACCGCGCGGGCCCCGCTGGAGGTGCTGGCCGAGCGGCTGGCCGGGCGCCGGCTGCTGCTGGTGCTGGACGGCTGCGAGCACCTGGCGGCGGACTGCGCCGAGCTGGCCGGGGCGCTGCTGCGGGCCGTGCCGGGGCTGCGGGTGCTGGCCACCAGCCGGGTGGCGCTGCGCACGGCGGGCGAGCACCTGCTGACCCTGGCCCCGCTGCCGGTCGGCCCGCCCGGCCCGGCGGAGCCGCCCGCCCCGGCGGGGGCCGCCGCCCTGCCGGACGCGGTGCGGCTGTTCGCGGACCGGGCCCGGGCGGTGCTGCCGTCCTTCGAGGTGACCGCCGCCAACGCCGCGACGGTCGCACGCCTGTGCCGCCGGCTGGACGGCATCCCGCTGGCCGTGGAGCTGGCCGCCGGACGGCTGCGGGCGCTGTCGGTGGAGCAGATCGAGGCCCGGCTGGACGACCGCTTCCGGCTGCTGACCGGCGGCGATCCGGCGGCCCTCCCCCGGCACCGCACGCTGCGCACCACGATCGGCTGGAGCCATGAGCTCTGCACGGTGCAGGAACGTTTACTCTGGGCCCGCCTCGCGGTCTTCGCGGGCGGCTTCGACCTGGACGCCGCCGAGTACGTCTGCACCGGCGAGGGCGTCGACCCCGACGACCTGCTCGACCACCTCACCGAGCTGGTCGCCAAGTCCGTCGTGCTGCGCCTGGCGGGCCCCCACGGCGTGCGGTTCCGGCTGCTGGACACCGTCCGCGCGTACGGGCTGCAGTGGCTGCGGGCCGCCGGCGAGGAGCACCGGCTGCTGCGCCGGCACCGGGACTGGTTCCTGGGCGTGGCCACCTGGGGCGAGGTCGAGTGGTTCGGGCCCCGGCAGGCGGAGACCGCCGAGCGCACCGCGCTGGTGCACGCCGACCTGCGGGCCGCCCTGGAGTTCTGCCTGACCGAGCCCGGCGAGGAGCAGACCGCCCTGCTGATGGCCGGCACCCTCTGGTTCTACTGGGTCGGCTGCGGCCACCTCGGCGAGGGGCGGCACTGGCTGGACCGGGCGCTGGCGCTCGCCCCGGAACCCACCGAGGCCCGCGCCAGGGCCCTCTGGGTGACCGGCTACACGGCCACTCTGCAGGGCGACCTGGCGGCCGCCCGCCCCGCCCTGGAGGAGTGCCGCCGCCAGGCGCTGGCCACCGGCGACGACCGCGCGCTCGCCTACGCCGTGCACCGGCAGGGCTGCGCCGCGCTGATCGGCGACGAGCCCGCCCGCGCCGTCGAGCTGTTCGAGGAGTCGCTCTGGCACTACCGCACCATCGGCGAGCTCAACAGCAACGTGCTGATGGCGATGTTCGAGCTGGGCCTCGCCCACCTCTTCCAGGGCGACCTGGAGAGCGGCGAGCTCTGGCTCGGCCAGGTCCGCGAGCTGTGCGAGGAGCACGGCGAGCAGTGGGCGTACGCGTACGCGCTCTACGCGCTGGCGTACGCGCACTGGCTGAGGGGCGAGATCCGCCCGGCGCGGACGCTGGCCCGGGAGAGCGTGCGGCTCAACCACCTCTTCCACGACCTGCTGGGCATCGTGCTGGCGATCGACCTGCTGGCGCTGCTGGAGACCGAGCCGGCCGGGCCCGGGGAGAACGGGGACCTGCACGAGGCCCGGGTGCTGCAGGGCGCGGCGCACCGGATCTGGCGGGCGGTGGGCAGGCCGTTCTTCGGCTCGCGCACCTTCAACGGCCCGCACCGGGCCTGTGAGGAGCGCGCCGTCGCCGGGCTGACCGAGCAGGAGTTCACCGACTCCTTCGCCACCGGCGCCCGGCTGGACCTGGACGCCGCCGTGCAGCGGGCGCTGGGCGGCGGCGGGTACCCGGACGACCCGGGCCCGCGGCCGGGCCCCGGACCGCTGCCGCCGCCGGCGCCCCGGCCCTCCCCCGTCGGGCGGTGAGGAGCGCGCCGGGCCGTCCCGGCGTCCGGGAGTCGGCGTCCGGGGGCCGGGGGCCGGTGCCCGGGGGCCGGGAATAGTTGAATCTTGTGCATTGCTGGAGCGGGCGGAACCACCGTACGGAGGGAGCATCCCGTGGCCAACATCGCCGACGAGTACCGCATGGCGAACTTCTACTTCGAGTCCAAGGCGTACACCGACGCCGCCCGCATGCTCGAAGGCGTGCTCGCCGAGGAGCCGGCCAACCTGTCGGTCCGGCTGCTGCTGGCCCGCAGCTACTTCCACTCCGCCCAGCTGCGCAAGGCCGAGGCCGAGCTGCGCCGGGTCCTGGACGCCGACCCCGCCGAGGACTACGCCCGCCTGATGCTCGGCCGCACCCTGGAGCGCCAGGGCCGCGCCGAGGAGGCCCGCCCCCACCTGCGGCTGGCCTCCGCGATGACCGGCGAGTCCTACTGACCCACCCGGAACAGGGGCGAGCCCCCGTCGCCACGAGGGCGACGGGGGCTCGCTGGGTACCGCAGGTGATACCGCTCGCGGGTCAGCGCGAGTAGTACTCGACGACGAGCTGCTCGTCGCAGATCACCGGGACCTCCTTGCGCTGCGGCGCGCGGTCCAGGCGGAAGGCCAGGGCCTTCAGGTTGACCTCAAGGTACTTCGGGGTCTGGCCCTCGCCCGCGTTGCCACCCTCACGGGCGACCTGGAACGGGACCTTCTCCTTGCTGCGCTCGCGGACGGTGACCACGTAGCCCGGCTTCATCTGGTACGACGGCTTGTTGACCTTGCCGCCGTTGACCTCGATGTGGCCGTGGACGACCATCTGACGGGCCTGGTAGATGGTGCGGGCGATGCCCGAACGCAGCACCAGGGCGTCGAGGCGGGTCTCCAGCTCGGCGACGAGCGCCTCGCCGGTCTTGCCCTCGGCCTTCTTCGCGCGGTCGAACGCACGGGCCATCTGCTTCTCGCTCAGGTCGTACTGAGCGCGCAGACGCTGCTTCTCGACCAGACGGACCTTGTAGTCCGAGTTCTGCTTGCGGCCACGGCCGTGCTGGCCGGGCGGGTACGGGCGGGCCTCGAAGTACTTGACGGACTTCGGGGTCAGCGGCACGCCGAGCGCACGCGCGATCTTGACCTTGGGGCGCTTCTGGTTCGCCATGAACCAAACCTTCCTTGCTCACGAATACGGCTTCACCAGGTGTTGACGGAGGTCGCATGTCGCGACCCGGAGAAAACCCCACCGCCCGAGGGCAGTGCGATCAGCCGCTCTCCGGAGCCGGGCACGAGATGTGCTGGTCACACGGGCCGAACCGGAACCGGTTCACCCGCGACACCGATGACGGTGCGCGACGCTCCTGGTGCGGACCTCCCGGAGGAGGCCGACGGCCGGTGTCCCGCTGGTGCGGCCGGTCGGCCGGGGTCTCCCCCGCCGCCGTCCCGGGACATGGCACTCCGACCGAGTATACCGGCAGATCACCCGGCCCCCGACCCGGGCTGCCCCTTGCCCTCCGGCTCGCCCTCGGCCCCCGCCGCGGGACCGGCCCCGGACGCCCCCTTCGGCGCCCCCTTGGCGGCGTTCCTCGGCTCCCCCCGCAGCCGCGCCCTGGTCCACTCCACCACGTCCGCGTAGCGGGCCTCCCCGCCGTGGCGGGTCGGCCGGTAGTACGCCTTGCCGTGCACCGCGTCCGGCGCGTACTGCTGGGTCGCGATGCCCTCCGGCAGGTCGTGCGGGTACCGGTACCCCTGGCCGTGCCCCAGCTTGCCCGCGCCGCCGTAGTGCGCGTCCCGCAGGTGCGCCGGCACCGGCCCGGCCAGCCCCTGCCGGACGTCCGCCAGCGCCGCGTCGATCGCCAGGTACGCGGCGTTCGACTTGGGCGCCAGGGCGAGCGCGATGGCCGCCTGGGAGAGGATGATCCGCGCCTCGGGGAAGCCGATCAGCGCCACCGCCTGGGCCGCCGACACCGCCGTCTGCAGCGCCGTCGGATCGGCCAGGCCGACGTCCTCGCTCGCCGAGATCATCAGCCGGCGGGCGATGAACCGCGGGTCCTCCCCCGCCTCGATCATCCGGGCCAGGTAGTGCAGCGTGGCGTCCACGTCGCTGCCCCGGATCGACTTGATCAGCGCGCTGGCCACGTCGTAGTGCTGGTCGCCGTCCCGGTCGTAGCGGACGGCCGCGTGGTTGACGGCGGTCTCGGTGGTGGCCAGCGTGATGCTCGCCTCGCCCTTCTCCAGCGCCGCACCGGCCGCCGCCTCCAGCGTGGTGAGCGCCTTGCGGGCGTCCCCGCCGGCCAGCCGCACCAGGTGGTCCTCCGCCTCGGCGCTCAGCTCGACCGCGCCCTCCAGGCCGCGCTCGTCGGCGACCGCGCGGCGCAGCAGCGCCCGGACGTCGTCGTCGGTCAGCGACTCCAGGGTGAGCAGCAGCGAGCGGGAGAGCAGCGGGGAGATCACCGAGAAGTACGGGTTCTCGGTGGTCGCCGCGATCAGGGTGACCCACCGGTTCTCCACGGCCGGCAGCAGGGAGTCCTGCTGGGCCTTGGAGAACCGGTGGATCTCGTCGAGGAAGAGCACCGTCTCGCGCCCGGTCATGCCGACCGCGCGGCGGGCGCCGTCGATGACCGCGCGGACCTCCTTGACCCCGGCGGTGATCGCGGACAGCTCGACGAACCGGCCCTCCACCGCCTGGCTGATGACGTGGGCCAGGGTGGTCTTCCCCGTGCCGGGCGGGCCCCAGAGGATCACCGAACTGGTCGCCGCCGGGCCGCGCGACCCCGCGACCAGCCGGCGCAGCGGGGAACCCTCCTTGAGCAGCTGCCGCTGGCCGGCCACCTCGTCGAGGGTGCGCGGGCGCATCCGCACGGCGAGCGGCGCCCGGCCGGGCTCCTTGCTCTGGCGTTCCTCGGCGGCGGCGGTGAAGAGGTCCGGTTCGTCCACACCGGAAGCCTATGCGAGCCCGCCGACAGCCCGGGGCGCGTCCCGCGGGCCCACCGGACGCGTCATAGGGGTCGTCTTCACACCCCCGTCGTCCGCCCGGCCGGCAGGCGGGGGTGTGAAGGCGAGCCCTAGGAACCGAGGCCCGCCGCGTGGTCCGGGACGAACTTCTGCCGCTCGCGCGGGGGCCGCTGGTAGCCGCTGGAGGCCGGGCGCTCCGGCAGTTCGATCTCCGGCGGCCGCACCTCGCGGTACGGCAGCGTGGAGAGCAGGTGGGCGATCATGTTGATCCGGGCCCGCCGCTTGTCGTCGCTCTCCACCACGTGCCAGGGCGACTCGGGGGTGTCGGTGTGCAGGAACATCTCGTCCTTGGCCCGCGAGTAGTCCTCCCAGTGGGTGATCGACTCGACGTCCATCGGCGAGAGCTTCCACCGCTTCATCGGGTCCTCCAGCCGGTCCCGGAAGCGCCGCTCCTGCTCGGTGTCGCTGACCGAGAACCAGTACTTGCGCAGCAGCAGGCCGGACTCGGTGAGCATCCGCTCGAACGTCGGGCACTGGTGCAGGAACTGCCAGTACTCCTCGTCGGTGCAGAAGCCCATCACCTTCTCGACCCCGGCCCGGTTGTACCAGCTGCGGTCGAACAGCACGATCTCCCCGGCGGCCGGCAGGTGCTCGACGTAGCGCTGGAAGTACCACTGGGTGCGCTGCCGCTCGGTGGGCGCGGGCAGGGCGGCGACCCGGGCGATGCGCGGGTTCAGGTACTCCGTCACCCGCTTGATCGCGCCGCCCTTGCCGGCCGCGTCGCGCCCCTCGAAGACCACCACCAGCCGGGCCCCCTCGGCGCGCACCCATTCCTGGAGCTTCACCAACTCGTTCTGGAGCCGCAGCAGTTCCTGTTCGTAGGGCTTCTTCGCCAGACGTTCGCCCGGGGCGGTCCGCCGGTCCGGGACGCTCTGCTCGCGCTGGGCCTTCGCTGCCACCTGGGTGCCTCCGTTCGGTGGGGTGCTGATGACCCTTCACCGTACGTCCTGGAACGGGTTCCCGCAGGTCCGGGGGGTTCCGGCCGGGCAGCGGCGGCCCCCTGAACCGCCGCTGCCCGGCTCCCCCGTCGACCGGTCCGAAGACCGAACGATCAACCATGACCCAGACCTGCCGGACGGGTCCAATTTCCGGTTCCATAACCTTGGGGCATGGATGTCGACACCCGCCTGCTGCGCAGCTTCGCCGCGGTCTGCGAGGAGGGCCAGCTGACCGCGGCGGCAGCCCGGCTGTTCGTCTCCCAGCCGACGCTGACCAAGCAGATCCGCCAGCTGGAGAGCCTGCTCGGGGTGGAGCTGTTCGAACGCTCGCGACGCGGCATGGCGCCCACCCGGGCCGGCTGGGCCCTCGCGGCGCACGCGGGGGTGCTGCTGACGGGCTGGGAGGAGGCGCTGCGCGCCACCCGGGCGGCCGCGGCGGACCAGGGCTCGACGCTGCGGGTGGGGTTCGAGGGCGGCATCATCAACCTGATGAGCCGGCGCACGGTCGCGGACTTCGTCCGCCGGATGCCGGGCTGGCAGGTGGAGCTGCGGCAGAACAACTGGTTCGACCCGACCTCGGGCCTGGCCGGCGGCGAGATCGACCTGACGCTCTGGCACGCCCCGCCGTCGATCTCCGAGCGGTACAACGTGGCCGTGCTGGGCGAGGAGGCGCGCTGCGCGGCGCTGCCGGCGGGACACCGGCTGGCCGCCCGTGCGGTGATCGACTTCGAGGAGCTGCTCGACGAGCCCTTCGTGGCGATCCCGCACGAGGCCGGGCACTGGCGCGACTACTGGCTGGCGGTCCGGGAGCGGGGCGGGCGACCTGTGCGGATCGGCGCGGTGGCGCACAACACCGACGAGTGGCTGGCCGCGGTGGTGTGCGGCCAGGGCGTCGGTTTCGCCCCGGAGACCATGAGCCGGCTGGCACCGCGCGAGGATGTCGCGTACCGGCCGGTGCGAGGGTTGAGCCCGAGCCAGGTCGGGCTCTACTGGCCGAAGGACCGGGAGCCGACGCCCGCCATGACCGCGTTCGTGCGCAGCTGTCGCGCCACGATAGGTCTGGGAGGAGAGCCGGCTCGGTCGGCCCGGACGGCTCCGTCGATCTGACGGACCCGTCGGTCGGACGGGGCTAGACGGCCTCGAAGGGTTCCGGGTAGTGGCACAGGCCCCGTGGGGAGCCGTCGTAGGCGGGCAGCGCGAGCGTCTGGAAGTAGCCCTCGGGCACCTCGAACGGACCGCTCACCTCGTGCCGTTGGGCCGGGATGAAGCCGAAGCGGCCGTAGTAGTCGGGATCGCCGAGCACGACGACGAGCTTCTCCCCGGCGTCCCCGGCGGCCGTCAGCGCGGCCCTGACCACCAGTTCGCCGACCCCCTTGCGCTGCCACTCGGGCGCGACGGCGACTGGCGCGAGCGCCAGCCCCCTGCCCTCGCCGACCCGCAGCCGGGTGAGCAGCGCGTGGCCGACCACCAGCCCGGAGTCGTCGACCGCGACCACCGACAGGTCCGGCAGCCAGGCCGGGTCGCGGCGCAGCGCGTCGACCAGGTCGGCTTCGTCGGGGCCGGGGAAGGCGGCCATGTGGACACGTCTGGTGGCCGGGGCGTCCTCGGGACACTCGATCCTGGTACTGACCTTCACAGCGGGACCTCTCTCTGTCGCACACCGTTGTGGACCGGCCCCGGACAGCGGAAATGCCGCCCGGGGCCGTGAAAGGTTAGCCGATGTCGGCCGACGGGGTGTCAGGCCTTCGGCTGGCCCTCGGACTTGCCGTCCTCGCGAACCTTCGGCTGGGCGTCGACGCCGGCCTCGCGCCGCTGCGCCGGGGTGATCGGGGTGGGGGCTCCGGTCAGCGGGTCGCCGCCGGTGGACGTCTTCGGGAAGGCGATGACGTCCCGGATGGTGTCGTACCCGCCGAGCAGGGTGACGATCCGGTCCAGGCCGAAGGCGACACCGCCGTGCGGCGGCGGGCCGTAGTTGAAGGCGTCCAGCAGGAAGCCGAACTGCGAGGCGGCCTCCTCCTCGGAGAGGCCGATCGCGTCGAACGCCCGCTTCTGCACGTCCCGCTGGTGGATACGGATCGAACCGCCACCCAGCTCCGAGCCGTTGAGCACCAGGTCGTAGGCGTTGGACAGGGCGGCGCCCGGGTCGGTGTCGAAGGTGGCCAGCGACTCCGCGGTGGGGGCGGTGAAGGGGTGGTGCACGGCGTGCCAGCCCTGGAAGACGCCCTTGTCGTCCTCGATCGGCTCGAACATCGGGAAGTCGACGACCCACAGGAAGGCCCACCGGGACTCGTCGATCAGCTCGCAGCGGCGGCCGATCTCCAGGCGGGCGGCGCCGAGCAGCTCCTGGGAGGCGCGCTCCTTGCCGGCCGCGAAGAAGATCGCGTCGCCGTTCTTGGCGCCGGCGGCGGCGGCCAGGCCGGCCAGGTGCTCCTCGGAGAGGTTCTTGGCGACGGGACCGCGCAGCTCGCCGGTCTCGGCGTCGATGAGCACGTAGGCGAGGCCGCGGGCGCCGCGCGCCTTGGCCCAGTCCTGCCAGGCGTCGAGCTGCTTGCGCGGCTGCGAGGCGCCGCCGGGCATGACCACGGCGCCGACGTACGGGGCCTGGAAGACCCGGAAGTCGGTGCCCTTGAAGTACTCGGTGAGGTCGGTGAGCTCCTGGCCGAAGCGGACGTCCGGCTTGTCGGAGCCGTAGCGGCCCATGGCGTCGGCGTAGGTCATCCGCGGCAGCGGGTCGGGGATCTCGTAGCCGTGGACCTCGCGCCAGATGGCGCCGATGATCTTCTCGCCGAGGGCCAGGACGTCCTCCTGGTCGACGAAGGAGGCCTCGATGTCCAGCTGGGTGAACTCCGGCTGGCGGTCGGCGCGGAAGTCCTCGTCGCGGAAGCAGCGGGCGATCTGGTAGTAGCGCTCCATGCCGGCGACCATCAGCAGCTGCTTGAACAGCTGGGGCGACTGCGGCAGGGCGTACCAGTGGCCGGGCTGCAGGCGGACCGGGACGAGGAAGTCGCGGGCGCCCTCGGGGGTGGAGCGGGTGAGGTACGGCGTCTCGATGTCGAGGTAGTCGTTCTCCTCCATCACCCGGCGGATGATGTTGTTGACCTTGGAGCGCAGGCGCAGGCCCTTGGCCGGGCCCTCGCGGCGCAGGTCGAGGTAGCGGTAGCGCAGGCGCACCTCCTCGTTGACCGTGCCGGGCTCGTACTCGGCGACCGGGAACGGCAGCGGCGCGGCCTCGGAGAGGACCTCGATCCCGCTGACGACGACCTCGACGGCGCCGGTCGGGATGTCGGGGTTCTCGTTGCCCTCGGGGCGCACCCGGACGTCGCCGACCACCTTGACGCAGTACTCGGCGCGCAGGCCGTGCACCGAGTCGAGGTCGCGGACCACGATCTGCACGGTGCCGGAGGCGTCGCGCAGGTCGATGAAGGCCACGCCGCCGTGGTCGCGGCGGCGGGCGACCCAGCCGGCCAGGGTGACGGTGGTGCCTGCGTGCTCCGGGCGGAGCGTGCCCGCGTCGTGCGTGCGGATCACAGCTGCTTCTCCTTCAGGGTGGTGACGAGTGCGTCGAGGGCGACGGGGTTCTGCTCGCCGGTGGTGAGGTCCTTGAGCTGGACGACGCCCTCGGCGAGGTCGCGGTCACCGGCGACGAGGGCGAAGCGGGCGCCGGAACGGTCGGCGGACTTCATGGCGTTCTTGATGCTCTTGACGCCGAAGGCGAGGTCGGTGGCGACGCCGGCCCGGCGCAGCTCGATCACCTTGGCGAACAGGACGTTCTTGGCCTCCTCGCCGAGCGCGACGGCGTAGACGGAGGTGGCGGCCGGCAGGTCGAGGGCGACGCCCTCGGCCTCCAGGGCCAGGAAGGTGCGGTCCACGCCGAGCGCCCAGCCGACCGAGGGCAGCGCGGGGCCGCCGATCATCTCGGACAGGCCGTCGTAGCGGCCGCCGCCGCCGATGGCGGACTGGGCGCCGAGGCCGTTGTGCACGAACTCGAAGGTGGTGCGGGTGTAGTAGTCGAGGCCGCGGACCAGCTTGGGGTCGTCGACGAAGTCGACGCCGTTGGCGGTCAGCAGCTCGCGGACCTTCTCGTCGTAGGCCTTGCAGTCCTCGCAGAGGTAGTCGCGCAGCATCGGGGCGTCGCCGAGCTGGGCCTGCACCGACTCGCGCTTGTCGTCGAGCACCCGCAGCGGGTTGATCCCGGCGCGGCGGCGGGTGTCCTCGTCGAGGTCCAGGCCGGCCAGGAACTCGATCAGGGCGGCGCGGTAGACCGGGCGGCACTGCTTGTCGCCGAGGCTGTTGAGCAGCAGGCGGTAGTCGCTCAGGCCGAGCGCGCGGAAGGCGTCGTCGGCGAGGATGATCAGCTCGGCGTCCAGCGCCGGGTCCTCGGCGCCGATCGCCTCCGCGCCGACCTGCGAGAACTGGCGGTAGCGGCCCTTCTGGGCGCGCTCGTAGCGGTAGTACGAGCCGGAGTACCAGAGCTTGACCGGCAGGTTGCCCTGCTTGTGCAGGTTGGCCTGGAGCGCGGCGCGCAGCACGGAGGCGGTGCCCTCGGGGCGCAGCGCGAGCTCGTCGCCGCCCTTGGTGGTGAGGGTGTACATCTCCTTGGTGACGATGTCGGTCGACTCGCCGACGCCGCGGGAGAACAGCTTGACGTCCTCGAAGACCGGGGTCTCGACGTAGCCGTAGCCGGCCCGGCGGGCGGGCGCGGCGATCGCCTCGCGGATCGCCAGGAAGGTCGCGGAGCTGGGCGGCAGCAGGTCGTAGGTGCCCTTGGGGGCGGTGAAGGTGCTCAACTTCTCTTCCGTCACATTCCTCGTCGCGGGAAAGCCGGGGCGCCGGCCGCCCCCGCTGCCTGTCGGAGGTAGGGGTTGGTGGCGCGCTCGTGGCCGATGGTGGTCTGTCCGCCGTGGCCGGAGAGGACCACGGTGGCGTCGTCGAGGGGCAGGCACACCCGGGCCAGCGAGCGCATGATCGCCTCGCCGTCCCCGCCCGGGAGGTCGGTTCGCCCTATGGAGCCGGCGAAGAGCAGGTCGCCCGAGAAGAGCACCGGGGGAAGGTCCTCGGCGCCGGGCGTCCGGAACGTCACCGACCCCCTGGTATGGCCGGGGGCGTGGTCGACGGTGAGGGACAGGCCGGCCAGCTCCAGCACGCTGCCGTCGGTGAGCTCGCGCACGTCGTCCGGCTCGCCGACGGTCAGCTCGCCCATCAGCCGGGTGCCCAGCGAGCGGCCGAGCGCCTTCTCCGGGTCGCTCATCATCCAGCGGTCCTCGGGGTGGATCCAGGCCGGCACGCCCCGGGCACCGCTGATCGGGACCACGGAGGCGACGTGGTCGATGTGGCCGTGGGTGAGCAGGACGGCGACCGGCTTGAGGCGGTGCTCGCGGACCAGTTCGTCGACGCCGGCGGCGGCCCGGTGGCCCGGATCGACGATGACGCACTCCTCGCCCGGACCCGGCGCGACCAGGTAGCAGTTGGTGCCCCAGGCTCCTGCGGGGAATCCGGCGATGAACACGCGCGTCCTTCTGGTGTCGGTCTCGGCTCTTCGGCGTTCCTCGCCGTGGCGGCTTCGGCTGCGGCTACGAACTGTGATGTAGGGGCAGCCTACCGGCGGTCCGGGTCCGGTTGCGAACCAGATAGGCGTGACAGGTTCACTTCGAGCTGAACGGTTCACCCCGTTCTTACGGTCGCGGTCCCTACACTTGGCCGCCGATGGGTGCGATGATCCGCATCGGCGTCGCACACAGACGAAGCCCCCACATCCGCGATCAGCACATCCGTAGGAGACACAGCCGGTGGTCAGCAGCGAACAGCGGCGGCGGCAGCTCGCCCGGGAGAAGTACGAGCGGCAGATGGAGCGCCGGGCCGCCCAGACGGCCGCGCGCAAGCGTCGCAACACGATCCTCGGTGCCTCACTCGCCGTGGTCGTGCTGGCCGGTGGCGGCACCCTCTTCGCGACCGGCGCCTTCGACTCGGACGACAAGAAGAAGGACAGCCCCGCCGCGCAGGCCGCGCCGACCCCGACCGAGCCCACCGTGCCGACCCGCAAGCCGGTCGAGGGCTGCGGGGAGCCGGCGGCGGGCGCGCCGAACGGCAAGCAGTGGCAGGCCGAGCCGGCCATGACCGTCGACGCCAAGGCCACCTACGCGGTGACGCTGGACACCAACTGCGGCAAGGTGACGCTCTCGCTGGACGCCGCCAAGGCGCCGCACACCGTGAACTCCTTCACCTTCCTGGCCGGCGAGCAGTACTTCGACCACACCAAGTGCCACCGGCTCACCACCGACGGCATCTTCGTGCTGCAGTGCGGCGACCCGACGGCCAGCGCCACCGCCCCGGGCGGCACCGGCGGCCCCGGCTACAAGTTCGCCGACGAGAACCTCACCGGCGCCACCTACCCGGCCGGCACCGTGGCGATGGCCAACGCCGGCCCGGGCACCAACGGCAGCCAGTTCTTCCTGGTCTACAAGGACACCCAGCTGTCCCCGAACTACACCCCGTTCGGCACGATCACCGGCGGCCTGGACGTGCTCCAGAAGATCGCCGCCGCGGGCACCCTGGAGGGCGGCGGGGACGGCCACCCGATGGCCGACGTCACCCTCAACTCGGTGACCGCCGTCAAGGGTTGACCCGCCCCGGGGCCGTCCCCGAGCGCCCCCGCGGCGTGACCGGGACGGCCCCGGACCGAAATCGCCCGGCCCGGATGCGGACAGCACCGGTCCCGGTCGCCTATGTTGGCGTTGTGTAGGGTGCCCGGACCCGCCTGCCGTCACCCTCGGCAGCAGAACACGGCGGACGGGGACGGCGGACTCATCGGTCCGCCGCACATCAACTGTGGACGACGGACGCGTACCGCCCCGGCGCGGGCGCGACGTCATGTGGAGGACGCGCTATGAGCAGCGACCCGTGGGGCCGTGTCGACGAGCAGGGCACGGTCTACGTCAGGACGGCCGACGGCGAACGCGTCGTGGGTTCCTGGCAGGCCGGCTCGCCCGAGGAGGCGCTCGCCTACTTCGAGCGCAAGTACCAGGGCATCGAGGTGGAGATCGGCCTGCTGGAGAAGCGGGTGCGCACCACCGACCTGGCCGCCAAGGACGCCCAGGCCGCCCTGGAGCACCTGCGCGAGCAGGTCACCGAGGCGCACGCGGTGGGCGACCTGGCGGCGCTGGCCCAGCGGCTGGACGTGCTCTCCGGCGAGATCGAGAGCCGTCGTGAGGAGCGCAAGGCGGCCCGGGCCAAGGCCCAGGACGAGACCCGCACCGCGAAGGAGGCGCTGGTCGCCGAGGCCGAGCAGCTCGCCGAGTCCACCCAGTGGCGGGAGGCCGGCGACCGGCTGCGCGCCCTGGTGGACACCTGGAAGGGCCTGCCCCGCCTGGACCGCAAGAGCGACGACGAGCTGTGGCACCGCTTCTCGCACGCCCGCTCGGTCTTCTCCAAGCACCGCAAGTCGCACTTCGCGGCGCTGGACGCCGAGCGCGAGCAGGCCCGGCTCACCAAGGAGCAGCTGGTCTCCGAGGCCGAGGCGCTCTCCTCGTCGACCGAGTGGGGCGACACCGCGGCCCGCTACCGCGACCTGATGGCCCGCTGGAAGGCCGCCGGCCGGGCCCAGCGCGACATCGAGGACGAGCTGTGGGCGCGGTTCCGCGGCGCCCAGGACGTCTTCTTCCAGGCGCGCTCCGCGGTGTTCAGCGAGCGTGACGCCGAGCAGGTCGCCAACCAGAAGCTCAAGGAGGCGCTCGCGTCCGAGGCCGAGGCGATCCTGCCGATCACCGACCTCAAGGCGGCGAAGGCGGCCCTGCGCGAGGTCAACGAGCGCTGGGAGGCCATCGGCCACGTCCCGCGCGACATCCGCCCGAAGCTGGACGGCCGGCTGAACGCGATCGAGCGGGCCGTCCGCGAGGCCGAGGACGCCGAGTGGAAGCGCTCCAACCCGGAGGCCAAGGCCCGTGCCGCCGGCATGGTCGGCCTCTTCCAGGCCAAGGCGGACAAGCTCCGGACCGACCTCGACAAGGCCCGTGCGGCCGGCAACGCCTCCAGGGCGGCGAAGCTGGAGTCCGAGCTGGCCGGCGTCCAGGAGCTGCTGGAGCAGGCGCACCGCAGCCAGGAGGAGTTCAGCGGCTGATCCTGCGCCGCCGACGCGCAGCGCCGTACGGCGAGGGCCCCCGGGGAGCGATCCCCGGGGGCCCTCGCCGTGTCCGGCTGGCTACTTGCGGGCCGAGGTGACGCGGTAGACGTCGTAGACGCCCTCGACGCCGCGGACCGCCTTGAGGACGTGGCCCAGGTGCTTGGGGTCGCCCATCTCGAAGGTGAAGCGGCTCATCGCCACCCGGTCGCGGGAGGTCTGCACCGCCGCCGACAGGATGTTGACATGCTGGTCGGACAGCACCCGGGTGACGTCCGAGAGCAGCCGGGAGCGGTCCAGCGCCTCGACCTGGATGGCCACCAGGAAGACCGAGGACTGGGTGGCCGCCCACTCCACCTCGATCATCCGCTCGGGCTGCTGGCTGAGCGCCTCGACGTTGACGCAGTCGGCGCGGTGCACCGAGACCCCGTTGCCGCGGGTGACGAAGCCGACGATGGCGTCGCCCGGCACGGGGGTGCAGCAGCGCGACAGCTTCACCCAGACGTCCTCGACGCCCTTGACGATCACGCCCGGGTCGCCCTTGGCCCGGCGGCGCACCGCACGCCGGTTGTCGTGGGTCGGGGTGGCCGTCTCGGCGAGGTCCTCGGTGGCACCCTCCTCGCCGCCGAGGGCCTGCACCAGCTTCTGGACGATGTTCTGCGCGGTGACGTGGCCCTCGCCGATCGCCGCGTACAGCGAGGAGATGTCGGGGTAGCGCATCTCGTGGGCGAGGGTGACCAGCGAGTCGCCGGTGAGGATCCGCTGGATCGGCAGGCCCTGCTTGCGCATCGCGCGGGCGATGGCCTCCTTGCCCTGCTCGATCGCCTCCTCGCGGCGCTCCTTGGAGAACCAGGCGCGGATCTTGTTGCGGGCGCGCGGGGACTTGACGAAGCCCAGCCAGTCACGGGACGGCCCGGCGTTCTCCGCCTTGGAGGTGAACACCTCGACGGTGTCGCCGTTCTCCAGGGTCGACTCCAGCGGCACCAGCCGCCCGTTCACCCGGGCCCCGATGGTGCGGTAGCCGACCTCGGTGTGCACCGCGAAGGCGAAGTCGACCGGGGTGGCCCCGGCCGGCAGGGCTATGACGTCGCCCTTGGGCGTGAAGACGAAGACCTCGTTGCTGGCCAGGTCGAAGCGGAGCGACTCCAGGAACTCGCTGGGGTCGGCGGTCTCCTTCTGCCAGTCCAGCAGCTGGCGCAGCCAGGCCATCTCGTTGACGGCGCCGGCCTTGTCGTCCTTGCGGGTCTGGGCCGGGGTGTCGGTGCGCACCTTGGAGGCGCCGGCCACCGCGCGCTGCTTGTACTTCCAGTGCGCGGCGATGCCGTACTCGGCGCGGCGGTGCATGTCGAAGGTGCGGATCTGCAGCTCGACCGGCTTGCCCCCGGGACCGATCACCGTGGTGTGCAGCGACTGGTACATGTTGAACTTGGGCATGGCGATGTAGTCCTTGAACCGCCCCGGCACCGGGTTCCACCGCGCGTGGATGGTGCCCAGCGCCGCGTAGCAGTCGCGGACGGTGTCGACCAGGACCCGGATGCCCACCAGGTCGTAGATCTCGGCGAAGTCCCGGCCCCGGACGATCATCTTCTGGTAGACCGAGTAGTAGTGCTTCGGCCGCCCGGTGACGGAGGCGGTGATCCGGGCGCCGCGCAGGTCGCCCTGGACCTGGTCGATGACGGTCGCCAGGTACTCGTCCCGCTTGGGGGCGCGCTCGGCGACCAGCCGGACGATCTCGTCGTACATCTTGGGGTAGAGGATCGCGAAGGCGAGGTCCTCCAGCTCCCACTTGATGGTGTTCATGCCCAGCCGGTGCGCCAGCGGGGCGTAGATCTCCAGCGTCTCGCGGGCCTTCTTCTCCTGCTTCTCCCGCTTGAGGTAGCGCATGGTGCGCATGTTGTGCAGGCGGTCGGCCAGCTTGATCACCAGGACCCGGGGGTCCTTGGCCATCGCGACGACCATCTTGCGGACCGTCTCGGCCTGCGCGGCCTCGCCGAACTTGACCCGGTCCAGCTTGGTGACGCCGTCCACCAGCAGGGCCACCGAGTCGCCGAAGTCCTTGCGCAGGGTCTCCAGGCCGTAGTCGGTGTCCTCGACGGTGTCGTGCAGCAGCCCGGCCATCAGCGTCGGGGCGTCCATGCCCAGCTCGGCCAGGATGGTCGCGACGGCCAGCGGGTGGGTGATGTACGGGTCGCCGCTCTTGCGCTTCTGCCCGCGGTGCCACTTCTCGGCGACCGCGTACGCCTTCTCGATGTCGCGCAGCAGCGCCGGGTCGGCCTTGGGGTCGTTGGCCCGGATGGAGCGGAAGAGCGGCTCCAGGACGGGGTTCAGGACGCTGGAGCGCTGACCGCCGAGGCGGGCCAGGCGGGCCCGCATGCCGCCGCCGCCCGAGGGGCTGCGGCCGCCGGGGGCGGACGGGCGGGACGGGGTCGGCGCCGGACGTGCCGGGGTGGCCCCCGAGGGCGTGGGCCGGTTCTCGGGGGCGGCCGCAGCCGCCGTGGGCACAACCTCGTCGGGCAAGGACACTCCTCAGGGCACTCGGCCTGCCCCCCGCGGGCGCCGGGCGGCTCGGGCCGCGCCTCGCGCAACCGGGAGGGGATGAATCTTCATGGTACCGAGCCTTGCGCCAGGACGTTCGGTCGGCCGGGCCCGCACACGCTGCGGACACACGCCCGACACAACAGCGGGCGGCGGCCGGAACATTCCGGCCGCCGCCCGTCGTCCGATGGGCCCCGCGGGGCTCAGACCGTGACCAGCGTCTCCAGCGGGGCTCCGCCCAGGTGCGGGGTCAGCCGCTCGCGGCCGTCGAGGAAGCCCAGCTCCATCAGCACGACCACGCCGGCCAGCTCCGCGCCGGCCTCCCGGACCAGGTCCAGCGAGGCACCGATGGTCCCGCCGGTGGCCAGCACGTCGTCCACCACCAGCACCCGCTCACCGGGCGCGAAGGCGTCGCACTGCACCTCCAGCGTCGCCGAGCCGTACTCCAGCTCGTACGAGCGGCGGAACACCTCGCCGGGCAGCTTGCCCTGCTTGCGGATCGGCACGAAACCGACCCCGGCCGCGAAGGCCGCCGGGGCGGCCAGCACGAAGCCGCGCGCCTCCAGGCCGACCACCTTGGTGGCCCCGAGCTCCGCGGCCCGCTGCGCCAGCGCCCGGGTGAGCGCGGCGAAGGCCTCGGCGTCGGCGAGCAGCGGCGCGATGTCCTTGAACAGCACGCCCGGCTTCGGGTAGTCCTGGACGTCCCGGATCCGGCTGGTGAGCAGCTCGGCCAGTGCGGTGTCGGCGGTGGTCACGAAGGGTCCTTAGGGTCGGCGGGGATCAGCGCTTGGTGGACGGACGGCCCTTGGCACGCGTGGTGCCGGCCGCCCGGCCGCGCTGACCGACCATACCCGCCGGAAGGTCCTCGTCGGCGATCTCCTCGGCGTCCCCGGCCCCGGCGGCCTCCCCGGCCTCCTTGGCCGCGGCGGCCTTGGCATCGGCGGCACGGCGCTGGGCCACCCGCTTGGCCAGGGCCTTCATCTCCGGCGCCTCCTCCTTCAGCTGCGCGAGCAGCGGGGTGGCGACGCAGATCGAGGAGTAGGCACCGGCGGCGAGACCGATGAACAGCGCCAGCGAGATGTCGTTCAGGGTGCCGGCCCCGAGCAGACCGCCACCGATGAACAGCAGCGCCGCCACCGGGAGCAGGGCGACCACGGTGGTGTTGAGCGAGCGGACCAGGGTCTGGTTGAGGCCCGCGTTGGCCGCATCGCTGTAGGTGAGCTTGTTCTGCTTGGTGAGGTCCTTGGTGTTCTCCTTCACGGTGTCGAAGACGACGACCGTGTCGTAGAGGGAGTAACCGAGGATGGTCAGGAAGCCGATCACCGTACCGGGGGTGACCTCGAAGCCCACCAGGGCGTAGACGCCGATGGTGATCAGGAGGTCGTGGATGAGGGCGACCAGGGCGGCCACCGCCATCCGCCACTCGAAGGCGATCGCCAGGTAGATCGTCACCAGGATCATGAAGATGATCAGGCCGGTGAGCGCCTTGTTGGAGATCTGCTCACCCCAGCTGGGACCGATCACCTGGGTGTCGATCTCCGCGACCGGGACGCCGATCTCCTGCGACAGCTTGCCGGTGAACTCCGAGGAGGTGGTCTTGTCCTCCGAGGAGATCTGGATCCGGATCTTGCCGTTGTCGGTCGACTGCACCAGCGGGTGCGAGGAGACGATCTTGTCGACCGCGTCCTGCGCCTGCGACACCGAGAGCCCCGGCTTGGCCACGGTGTAGACCGAGCCGCCCTTGAACTCGATACCCAGGTGCAGGCCCATCGCCAGGCCGATCCCGGCGATCAGGACGATCACCGCGGAGATGCTGTACCAGAGCTTGCGGCGGCCGACGAAGTCGAAGCTGACCTCGCCCTGGTAGAGCTTGTGGCCCAGATTGGAGAAGCGCGACACGGTGTCAGGCCCCCTTCACGGCGGCGGAGGACGACGGGGTGCGACGGCGGGTGCTGCGCAGCGGCGGGCGGGCGCCCAGCCGCTTCGGGTCCAGACCGGACCACGGGTGGCCTTCGTAGAAGAACTTCCGGCGGGCCAGCAGCGTGATCAGCGGCTTGGTGAACAGGAAGATGACGACGACGTCGAGCGCCGTGGTCAGGCCCAGCGTGAACGCGAAGCCCTGGACCTTGCCGACCGAGACCAGGTAGAGCACGGCGGCACAGAGGAAGGACACGAAGTCCGACACCAGGATGGTGCGCCGGGCGCGCGGCCAGGCCCGCTGGACCGCCGGGCGCAGCGGGGCGCCCTCGCGGACCTCGTCGCGGATGCGCTCGAAGTAGACGATGAAGGAGTCGGCGGTGATACCGATCGCGACGATGGCACCGCAGACCGCCGGCAGGTTCAGCGCGAAGCCGATCCCGGCGCCGAGCAGGCTCATGATCGAGTAGGTCAGCGCCGCCGAGACGAGCAGACCGGCGATCGAGATCAGGCCCAGGCCCCGGTAGTAGACCAGCGAGTAGGCGACCACCAGGATCATGCCGATCAGACCGGCGATCAGACCGGCCTTCAGCTGGTCGCCGCCGAGCTGCGGGGAGACGGTGGTGACGTCGCTGGTCTGGAACTCCAGCGGCAGGGCGCCGAAGCTCAGCACGTTGGCGAGGTTCTGCGCCTCGGTCTGGGTGAAGCTGCCGGAGATCACGGCCGAGCCGCCGGGGATGGCGCTGCGCACGTACGGGTGGGAGACGACCTGGCCGTCCAGCACGATGGCGAACTGGTTGCCCGGCTCGGGCTGGCTGGCCAGCTGGCCGGTGACGGCGGTGAAGGCGTCGGTGCCCTTGCCGTTGAACTGCAGCTGGACCTGCCAGCCGCCGCCCTGCTGGGTGTCGATGGTGGCCTGCGCCTTGGAGACGTCCGAGCCGAAGACCGCGACCGGGCCGAGGGCGAGCTTGTAGTAGAGCCCGTTCTCGTCCTTCTGGGTGCAGGCGACGGTCGGCGCGCCCTCGCCGCTCTGGTAGTTCTTGTTCCGCTGGTCCGGCTTGGTGCAGTCCAGCGCGCCGAACTGGGCGGCCAGCTCCGGCGGAACGGTGCCCGAGGTCATCGCCGAGGACAGGTCCGGCGTGGCCGCCGGGTCGGTGGCGGCGGGGGTCGGGGCGCCGGTGGCGGCGGGGGGAGTCGCGGCGGCGCCGGTGGCGGCGGGCGTGGTCGGGTTGTCGGCCGCGAGGGCCTCACCGGCCGGACGGCCCTGCTTGGTGGCGCTCGCGCTCGGGGTGCCGGTCGCGGCGGCGGCGCTCGGCGTGCCGGCGGCGGCCGGGGTGCCGCTCGCGCTCGGGGTGGCGGCGGCCGGGGTGCCGCTCGCGCCCGCCGACGGGGTCGCGGTCGGGGCCGGGGCCTGGATGCCGCTGGGGGCGAGGGCGAGGACCGGGCGGAAGTACAGCTTCGCGGTGGTGCCGACCTGGTCGGCCGCGCTCTGCTTGTCACCGCCCTTGGGGATGTTCACGATGATGTTGCGGTCGCCCTGGGTCTGGACCTCCGCTTCGGAGACGCCCATCCCGTTGACCCGCTGCTCGATGATCCCGGTGGCGATGTCCATGTTGGACTTGTTGATCGCCTTGGGGTCGGTCGACTTCGCGCTCAGCGTGATGCTGGTGCCGCCGGCGAGGTCGATCCCGAGGCGGGGCTTGGTGTTGCCCGTCCCGAACATGAGGGCGACCAGTCCGACGGTGACGACCAGGATGAGGGCCAGCGCCCGCCCTGGGTAACCGTCGCGCGGGCGCGACTTGGGTGTTGCCACCTTGCTCGTTTCTCCCTGTCCATGCCACTTCCCCCCACCGACCCCCGCCCGGCACGCGGCCGGGCGGGAAGTGGCGGAACTGCGGCCCTGAGTCCTGTGGGCTCGCGGCACAACGCCGCGCGGCCGGGCGGGTGCCCGACCGTACTACTTGCTCGCGGGAGCCCCGCCCTCGGCCTCGGCCTTCGCGTCGCCCTTGTCGGCGTCGTCGTCCTTGCTGAACGACAGCGGCTTCGCGTCGGCCGGCGCGGCCTCGACCTCGGCGTCCTCGTCCGAGGCGCCGACCCCCTCGTCCTCGCCCGGACGGCCGTTGATGATCGCGTCGTACTCGGCGGGATCCAGGACCGCCGCGATCGCGCTCTTGGTGAAGTGGGTGACCACGCCCGGCGCGATCTCCAGCTCGACGGTCTCCTCGTTGACCGCCTTCACCTGCGCGTACAGGCCGCCGATGGTCCGCACGCCCGCCCCCGGCTCAAGAGCCGTCTGCATCTGGGTCATCTGCGCCTGGCGCTTCTTCTGCGCCCGGAACATGAGCACGATGGCGAGGATCGGGAGGAGGAGGATGATGAGGTTCACTGCAGCCAGGGTCCTTTACGGGCCGCCGGCCGGCGGCCTGTGTGGTATTGGTCGTCCCGTCGGGTGAGAGGGGCGGTCCGGCGGAGTCTAGGCGACCCCGAACTGATCGGACAACGCCAAGCATCGCATCCTGCCGCCGAAAGTGGCGACCCTCCGCCTGCACAGTTTCCCCGGACTTCTTCCCCGGCTTCCGCAGGCGCCCCGACGGCGGGCGCGCATGATCCGCACACGCTCCGCCCTCACCCGTTCGGCTCAGCGCGACGGCGCGTCGTTCACCCCTGGTCCCCGGCGCGACCCCCGTCCGGGGCGAAGAGCTCGGGCTGGGCCGGCACCGCACCGCCGCGCCCGGGCTGCGCCGGCGGGGTCAGACCCAGGTGCTGCCAGGCCGCGGCGGTGGCGATCCGCCCGCGCGGGGTGCGGGCCAGCAGCCCCTCCCGCACCAGGAACGGCTCGGCGACCTCCTCGACCGTCTCGGCCTCCTCCCCCACCGCGACGGCCAGCGTCGACAGCCCGACCGGGCCGCCGCCGAACAGCCGCAGCAGCGCGTCCAGCACCGCCCGGTCCAACCGGTCCAGACCACGGGCGTCCACCTCGTAGACGTCCAGCGCCTGGCCGGCGATCTCCGGGGTGACCACGCCGTCGTGGCGCACCTGCGCGTAGTCGCGCACCCGGCGCAGCAGCCGGTTGGCGATCCGCGGCGTGCCCCGGGAGCGGCCGGCGATCTCGGCGGCGCCGGCCGGGTCGATCTCCACGTCCAGCAGCGCGGCCGAACGGTGCACCACCCGTTGCAGCTCGGCCGGCGCGTAGAACTCCATGTGCCCGGTGAAGCCGAACCGGTCGCGCAGCGGCGGAGGCAGCAGACCCGCCCGGGTGGTCGCACCCACCAGGGTGAACGGCGGCAGCTCCAGCGGGATGGCGGTCGCCCCGGGCCCCTTGCCGACGATCACGTCGACCCGGAAGTCCTCCATCGCCATGTAGAGCATCTCCTCGGCGGGCCGCGACATCCGGTGGATCTCGTCGAGGAACAGCACCTCGCCCTCGCTGAGCGAGGAGAGTATCGCCGCGAGGTCGCCCGCGTGCTGGATCGCCGGGCCGGAGGTGATCCGGATCGGGGCGCCCAGCTCGGCCGCGATGATCATCGAGAGCGTGGTCTTGCCGAGCCCGGGCGGGCCGCTGAGCAGCACGTGGTCCGGGGCCGCCCCGCGCTGGCGGGCCGCCTGGAGCACCAGCGACAACTGCTCGCGCACCCGCTCCTGGCCGATGAACTCGTCCAGCAGCCGCGGGCGCAGCGCCGCCTCGACGGCCTGGTCCTCGCCGTCGGCGGCGGCGGTCACCAGCCGGTCGGCGGGCTCGGAGTCGTAGGGGCTCATCGCGGGCGGCTCCCAGATCGGTGTCGACAAGAGGACAGGTCGTCAGATGGCTTCAGCGAGAACGGTTGAGCCCGCGCAGCGCCAGGCGCAGCAGCGCTCCCACGTCCGGCACCGGCTGCGCCTCGGCCTCCGGCGTGACCGCCGTGACCGCGTCGTCCGCCTCGCGGGGCGCGTAGCCGAGGCCGACCAGCGCGGAGTGCAGCTGCTCGCTCCACGGCGCCGGACCGGTGGCGACCGGCTTCTGCGCGGGGACCCCGCCGTGCGGGGCGCCGAGCTTGTCCTTGTACTCCAGCAGCAGCTTGGCGGCCTTGGCCTTCCCGATGCCGGGCACCGCGACCAGCGCCTTCTCGTCGCCGTTGGCGATCGCGACGCGCAGCGCGTCGGGGCTGTGCACGCCGAGGATCGCCTGCGCCAGCTTCGGGCCGACGCCGGGCGCCGCCTGGAGGATCTCGAAGACCGCCCGCTCGTCGTCGTCCGCGAAGCCGAACAGGGTCAGCGAGTCCTCGCGGACCACCAGCGAGGTCGCCAGCCGGGCCGGCTCCCCCAGTCGCAGGCCGGCCAGCGTGTTCGGCGTGCACTGCACGGCCATGCCGACCCCGCCGACCTCGACCACCGCGATGCCGCCGGACAGCGCGGCCACGGGTCCTTGCACGAAGGCGATCATCGGACGGTTCCTTTCGGGCCCTGCGGGGAGGTGGTGGTGCGGGCCGCCCGGATCGCGGCCTCCAGGCGGTTGGCGGCGCCGCCGCGCCAGATGTGGCAGATGGCCAGCGCCAGCGCGTCGGCGGCGTCGGCCGGCTTCGGCGGGGCGTCCAGCCGCAGCAGCCGCTGCACCATGGCGGTGACCTGGGCCTTGTCGGCCCGGCCGGAGCCGGTGACGGCGGCCTTGACCTCGCTCGGGGTGTGCAGGGTGACCGGTATGCCGCGCCGGGTCGCGCAGAGCATCGCCACCGCGCTGGCCTGCGCCGTCCCCATCACGGTGCGGACGTTGTGCTGGGCGAAGACCCGCTCGACGGCCACCAGGTCGGGCCGGTGCTCGTCCAGCCAGGCCTCCAGGCCCTGCTCGACCAGCAGCAGCCGCTGCCCGATCTCCGCCTCGGCGGGGGTGCGGACCACACCGACCCCGGCCATCCGCAGCGGCCGGCCCGGCGCGCCCTCGACCACGCCGACCCCGCACCTGGTCAGCCCGGGGTCGACACCCAGCACCCGTACCAAGGCTCCCCCTCTGTTGCTCGCCACTCGTCTCCGGGCGCTCCGACCCGGCGCCGGCGCTCATCGCTTCCGGCACCGGCGCGCCCTTCGACCTGCGGCGCGAGACCTGCAGGGGAAGGCTACCCCCCGCCACCGACAGCGCCCCGAACGACACCGGCCCGGCGGTCCTGGGGACCGCCGGGCCGGGAGGGGGCACGATCACTCGGCGTCGAGCTGCGCACCGACCTCGTCGCTGATGTCGAAGTTGGCGAAGACGTTCTGCACGTCGTCGCTGTCCTCCAGGGCGTCGATCAGCTTCAGGATCTTGCGGGCGCCGTCGACGTCCAGCTCGACCTGCATGCTCGGCAGGAAGTTGGCCTCCGCCGAGTCGTAGTCGACGCCGGCGTCCACCAGGGCGGTGCGCACGGCGACCATCTTGGAGGCCTCGGAGACGATCTCGAAGGAGTCGCCGAGGTCGTTGATCTCCTCGGGCTCCTGGTCGAGGACGACCTCGAAGAGCTTGTCCTCGTCCACGCCGTCCGCCTTGGGGACGATGACGACGCCCTTGCGGGTGAACAGGTAGGACACCGAGCCCGGGTCGGCCATCGAGCCGCCGTTGCGGGTCATCGCCACGCGCACGTCCGAGGCCGCGCGGTTGCGGTTGTCGGTGAGGCACTCGATGAGCACCGCGACACCGTTCGGGCCGTAGCCCTCGTACATGATCGTCTGGTAGTCGGCACCGCCGGCCTCCAGACCGCCACCGCGCTTGACGGCGCGGTTGATGTTGTCGATCGGGACCGAGCTCTTCTTCGCCTTCTGGATGGCGTCGTAGAGCGTCGGGTTGCCGGCCGGGTCGGGGCCGCCGGTGCGCGCCGCCACCTCGATGTTCTTGATCATCTTGGCGAAGAGCTTGCCGCGCTTGGCGTCGATCACGGCCTTCTTGTGCTTGGTGGTAGCCCACTTAGAGTGGCCGGACATCGCCAGCTCCTTTACGTCGCCAAAGGGAAATGAACAGATGAGATCTTACCGGTGCGGCCGCCGCCCCACCGCACACGGTCATGCACGCGCGGTCACGCGGCGGCGAGGTGCTCCTCGACCATGCGCACGAAGTGGCCGTGCACCCGGTGGTCACCGGTGAGCTCCGGGTGGAACGAGGTGGCCAGCAGGTTGCCCTGACGGACGGCCACGATCCGGCTCTCCGGGCCGTCGGCGGCCGGCAGCTCGGCCAGCACCTCGACGCCCGCGCCGACCGACTCCACCCAGGGCGCGCGGATGAACACGCCGTGCACCGGGGCGTCGTCCAGGCCGCGGAAGGCGATCCCGGACTCGAAGGACTCGTTCTGGCGGCCGAAGGCGTTGCGGCGCACCGTCATGTCGATGCCGCCGACCGTCTCCTGGTCCTCGCGCCCGTCCAGGATCTTGTCCGCCAGCATGATCATGCCGGCGCAGGTCCCGTACACCGGCATGCCGGCGGCGACCCGCTCGCGCAGCGGGTCCATCACGCCGAACAGCAGCGCCAGCTTGGACATCGTGGTGGACTCCCCGCCGGGGATCACCAGCGCGTCGACCTCGGCCAGCTCCTCCGCGCGGCGGACCGGGCGGGCCAGCGCGTCGGCCTCGGCCAGCGCGATCAGGTGCTCGCGGACGTCACCCTGCAGGGCGAGGACGCCGATGACTGGAGTGGACACTTCTCGTACCTCTTGACTCTCGAACGGACGACGCGCGGCGGCCCGCCGCGCCGGTGATCACCGCGCGGCGGGCCGTCCGGGGCGCATTACCAGCCGCGGTTGGCGTACCGCTCGCTCTCCGGCAGGGTGTCGCAGTTGATGCCGACCATGGCCTCGCCCAGGTTGCGGGAGGCGTCGGCGATGATCTTCGGGTCGTCGAAGAAGGTGGTGGCCTTGACGATCGCGGCGGCACGCTTGGCCGGGTCGCCCGACTTGAAGATGCCCGAGCCGACGAAGACGCCCTCGGCACCCAGCTGGCGCATCAGCGCGGCGTCGGCCGGGGTGGCCACGCCACCGGCGGAGAACAGCACGACCGGCAGCTTGCCGAGCTCGGCGACCTCCTTGACCAGCTCGTACGGGGCGCGCAGCTCCTTGGCGGCGGCGAACAGCTCGTTGTGGTCCAGGGCGCGCAGGTGGCCGATCTCGTTCTTGATCTGGCGCAGGTGGCGGACCGCCTCGACGACGTTGCCGGTGCCGGCCTCGCCCTTGGAACGGATCATGGCCGCACCCTCGGCGATGCGGCGCAGCGCCTCGCCCAGGTTGGTGGCACCGCAGACGAAGGGGGTGGTGAACGCCCACTTGTCGGAGTGGTTGACCTCGTCGGCCGGGGTCAGGACCTCGGACTCGTCGATGTAGTCGACACCCAGCGACTGCAGGACCTGGGCCTCGACGAAGTGGCCGATCCGGGACTTCGCCATGACCGGGATCGAGACCGCGCCGATGATCTCCTCGATCATGTTCGGGTCCGACATGCGCGCCACGCCGCCGTCCTTGCGGATGTCGGCCGGCACCCGCTCCAGGGCCATGACGGCCACAGCGCCGGCGTCCTCGGCGATCTTGGCCTGCTCGGCGTTGACCACGTCCATGATCACACCGCCCTTGAGCTGCTCGGCCATGCCGCGCTTCACCCGGGCGGTGCCGATCTGCGGCTGGTCTGCGGTGGTGGGGGTGGTGGACACGTGAGACCTCACTCGAAGAATGAACCAGTGCTATCGCCCTATGGTAGGCGGAAGGTACCGCCCCTCCATGCGCCACCAAGTCCAGCCGGTCCGGCGGGATACGACAAAGAGGCCGTATCCGGACCCCCATCGGCCCAGGTGGGACCGGGCCGCGACCGGTCGGGCTACGCCGGAGCGCCCTGCGGGGTGAGCGCCGGCGGCGGCGCGTCGTCCATCTCGAAGGCCATCGGGAACGGCGCCTTGCCCGCCAGCCGGAAGTAGCGCACCAGCCGGTGCTCGCGCACCGCCCGCGCCGCCCGCACCGCGTCGTTGTGGAACCGCCGCGCCATCGGCACCCGCCGCACCGCCGCCGTCAGGTCGCGCACCGCGTCCTCGCCGCCCGGCTCCGCCACCAGCGCCGCCACCTGCTCCGGCTCGGCGAACACCGCCCGCAGCGCGAGGCTCAGCTGGCTCTCCGCCACCTCGCGCTGCTCGTCCTCCGCCTGCCGCGCCGCGTGCGCCGCGTCCAGCAGCAGCAGCGACGCCGCCGGGTCCAGCAACGAGGACGTCGCCAGCTCCATCGCCACCGACGCCCGGCGGACCAGCTGCGCGTCCAGCGCCGCACGGGCGGCGTCGATCCGGGCATGCAGCCGGTCCAGCCTTCCGGCCGTCCAGCTCAGGTACATGCCGAACAGCACCACGGCCACGCCGGCCCAGATCCAGGTAGTCACGGGGCGCTACGCTACCGGGTGCCCCCGGTTCATCCCTCGATCGCGGTGTTCCGGTAGGCCTCGCGGTCGATGTCGCGCACGTCCACGGCCAGGTGCAGCCGCTCCCCCGGCGCCGGCTTCACCCGCTCCGCCAGCAGCGCCAGCACCCCCTCGGTGAGCGCCGCCTTCGCCTCCGGACTGCGGCCCGGGAAGATCTGGAACTGCACGAACAGCTGCGCCTCGGCGCGCTCCCCGAAGCCCACCACGACCTCCGGGTCGGTCGCCCGGAAGACCGTCTTGCAGCCCTCGGGCGCGGCGGCGACGGTCTCCACCGCCAGCCGGTTGATCGCCGCGCCCAGCTCGCGGCGGTCGAAGGAGCCGGCCAGGCTCGGGGAGTAGTCGACGGAGATCTGCGGCATCGGGCCCTCCAGGGACGGGAACGGGAACTGCGGACGGGAAACCGTCCGAACCCTAACCTCGGTGCCCCGCCCCGGTCAGTCCCGGGCCAGCCCGAACCGGCCGCGCCGCCCGCTGCGCTCGTCCTCCACCACCGCGGCCTCCCCGGCCGTCACCGTCTCGTACACGGCCAGGATGTCCGCGCCCACCGTCGACCAGTCGAACCGCCGCACGTGCCGCGACGCCGCCTTGCGCAGCTCCTCCAGCCGCGCCGGGTCGCCCAGCAGGCGCAGCGCCGCCCGCGCCAGCGCGTCCGCGTCCTCCACCGGGAACAGCTCGCCCGCGTCCCCGCCGTCCAGCACCTGCTTGAACGCGTCCAGGTCGCTCGCCAGCACCGGCGCGCCCGCCGACATCGCCTCGACCAGGATGATCCCGAAGCTCTCGCCGCCGGTGTTCGGCGCCACGTAGAGGTCCACGCTGCGCAGCAACCGGGCCTTGTCCCGGTCGCTCACCATGCCGAGGAACTCCACCTGCGCGCGGACCTCCGGCGCGAGCCCGGCGACCGCCTCCTCCTCGTCGCCCTTGCCCGCCACCAGCAGCCGCACCCCCGGCCGCTGCGCGAGGATCCGCGGCAGCGCCGCCAGCAGCGTCGGCAGGCCCTTGCGCGGCTCGTTGATCCGGCCGATGAAGCCGATCGTCCCCGGCCGCCCCTCGGCCGCCCCGCCGGTCCACCGCTCGTCCGGCTCGGCCTGCGCGAAGAACCCCACGTCCACGCCGTTGGGGATCACCACCGCGTCCCCGCCCAGGTGCTCCACCAGGGTGCGCCGCGCGTACTCGCTCACCGCGATCCGCGCCCGCATCTTCTCCAGCCCCGGCTGCAGGATCGGCGAGGCCGCGATCATCGCCCGCGAGCGCGGGTTCGAGGTGTGGAAGGTGCCCACCATCGGGCCCGACGCCGACCACGCCGCCAGCATCGACAGGCTCGGCGAGGCCGGCTCGTGCACGTGCAGGATGTCGAACCGCCCCTCGTGCAGCCACCGCCGCACCCGGGCCGCCGACAGGATCCCGAAGCTCAGCCGCGCCACCGAGCCGTTGTACGGCACCGCCACCGCCCGCCCGGCCGACACCACGTACGGCGGCAGCGCCTCGTCGTCCTCGGCCGGCGCCAGCACCGACACCTCGTGGCCCAGGCCGATCAGGTGCTCGGCGAGGTCCCGGATGTGGAACTGCACGCCGCCGGGGACGTCCCAGTCGTAGGGGCAGACGATGCCGATCTTCACGGGTCTCCTCGAAATCCTGCGGGCGGTGCGGTGCGGTGCGGGTACGACGGCGCTCCCGGGAGGTCCCGGGGTCCGTCGGCGCTCAGGCCCCCGAGGCCTCGGCCGCCGGCTCCCCGGCCGCCTCCGCCGCCGGCCGGACGGCGGGCTCCCGGACGGCCGGACGGGCGGTTGCCGCGGCCCGGTCCGCCCCCGGCTCCACCGTCTCACGGACCGGGAGGTCGGCCAGCCAGAAGCGCTGCAGCATGTGCCAGTCCTCCGGGTGCTCCCGGATCGCCGCCTCCCACACCGCGGCCATCGCCTGCGTCATCGCCCGGGTCTTCTCCGCCCGGTCGCCCTCCGCCGGCACCACGACCTCCGGGTGCACCCGCCCGCGCATGGTCCGCCCCTCGTACCAGAGGGACACCGGCAGCAGCGCCGCCCCGGTCCGCTGGCACAGCGCCGCCGGACCGGCCGGCATCCGCGTCGCCTCACCGAAGAACGACACCTCGATGCCCGCCTCCGAGAGGTCCCGGTCCCCCACCAGGCAGACCAGCCTGCCCGCCCGCAGCCGCCGCGCCAGCGTGCCGACGACGCTCACCGAGCCGCCGGTCAGCGCCAGCACCTCCATGCCCAGGCTCTCCCGGAACGCCACGAACCGGTCGAACAGCCGCTCCGGCTCCAACCGCTCCGCCACCGTCGTGAACGGGTACCCCCGGGTCGCCACCCAGGCGCCCGCCAGGTCCCAGTTGCCCATGTGCGGCAGTGCGACCACCGCACCCCGCCCGGCCTCCATCGCCGCCTGCACGTGCTCGAAGCCGTCCACCTGCACGTCCCGCAGCACCCGCCCGCGGCCCCACACGGGCAGCCGGAACGACTCCTGCCAGTACCGCATGTACGAGCGCATCCCCGCCCGGGACAGCTCCCGCAGCCGGGCCTCGTCCGCCTCCGGGCACACCCGCAGCAGGTTCGCCTCCAGCTGGAGCACCCGCTTGCCGCGCCGCCGCCACGCCGAATCCGCCAGCCGGTCGAACAGCGCCCGCGCCGCCGGCTCGGGCAGGTGCTTGAGCGCCCCCCAGCCCGCCGCGTACGCCGTGTACACCAGCCGGTCCACCACTCGGTCCTTCACCGCGGGACCGCCCCCTCTCAACTCCCGGCCGCCATGCGGTCCGCCTCGAACGCCTCACGGCGCACCTGCAGCATCCGCTGGAACACCGTCACCAGGCTGCCGGCCGCCACCAGCCACAGCGCCACCGGCAGCAGCCACTCCACGTACGGCACCCCGAACGTGTGCAGACCCGCCACACCGGCCGCCACCAGGCTGATCACCAGCCGCTCGGCCCGCTCCACCAGCCCCGACACGTCGCACGGCAGCCCCTGGCTCTCCGCCCGCGCCTTGGTGTACGACACCACCAGCCCGCTCGCCAGGCAGAACACCGCCACCGCGCACAGCAGGTCGTTGTCGCCCTTGCCGGCGTACCACAGGGCGATGCCGCCGAAGATCGCCGCGTCCGCGACCCGGTCCAGCGTCGAGTCCAGGAACGCTCCCCACTTCGTGGACCGCCCCAGCTGCCGCGCCATGTTCCCGTCCACCAGGTCCGAGAAGATGAACAGCGTGATCGTGATGGTGCCCCAGAAGAACTCCCCGCGCGGGAAGAACACCAGCGCACCGGCCACCGAACCGGCCGTACCGACCAGCGTCACGGTGTCCGGACTCACACCCAGACGGATGAGGAACGCGGCGAACGGGGTCAGGACACGTGTGAAGAAGGCACGCGCGTATTTGTTGAGCATGGCCTTCCCGACCGCTCCGATCTGCCTGGTACCCGCCTGCGGCCGGAGTGCGCGGCAGACGACCCGATGGATCAGCCCATCCGGCCCACCCATCGTAGCCACGCCCGCCGACCTCCCCCGCGCGCGCACCACCCCCGCATGCCGCTCGCGCGCCCCCCGCAGCCCCCGCCCCTAGACTTTCACCGACAGCCTCGGCGCGACGGGAGGAGACCCCGATGCCCGACCGCAGCACCGCCAGAGCCGGCCAGGCCCCCGCCGTCGCCGGACCGGGCGACCTGCGCAACGTCGTCCTCATCGGCTGCGCCGGCGTGGGCAAGACCACCCTCGCCGAGTCCCTCGCCCACGCCGCCGGCGCCGTCGGCCGCCCCGGCCGGGTCACCGACGGCACCACCGTCTCCGACCACGAGCCCATCGAGCACCAGCAGCAACGCTCCGTCCAGCTCTCCGTGCTCCCGCTCGAATGGCGCGGCACCAAGATCAACCTGATCGACCCGCCCGGCCACCCCGACTTCGCCGCCGAGCTGCGCGCCGCCCTGCACGCCGCCGACGCCGCCGTCTTCGTCGTCTCCGCCACCGACCCGGTCACCGCCCCCACCCGTGCCCTGTGGCGCGAGTGCGCCGCCGAGAACATCCCCCGCGCCATCGCCGTCGCCAAGCTCGACATCGCCCGCGGCAGCCTCGACGACATCCTCACCGCCTGCCACGACGCCTTCGGCCTCGGCCCCGACACCCTGCGGCCGCTCTTCCTGCCCGTCCACCACGACGGCCGGCCCGACGGCAGCGTCGACCTCCTCACCGGCCACACCTACGGCGAGGCCGACCCCCTGCCCGACACCGCCCCCGCCCGCGAGAGCCTCGTCGAAGCCATCTCCGGGCAGGACGACACCCTCATGGAGCAGTACCTCACCGGCGAGACCCCCGACACCGACTCCCTCGAAGCCGGCATGCGCCGCGAGGTCCTCGCCTGCACCCTGCACCCCGCCGTCCCCACCAGCGAACACGGCCTCGGCGCCACCGAACTCCTCGACCTCATCACCACCACCTTCCCCACCCCCGCCGAACGCACCCGCCCCGCCCCCGACTGCGACCCCGACGCCCCCCTCGCCGCCCAGGTCGTCCGGGTCACCGGCGACGCCTACGTCGGGCGCGTCAGCCTGCTGCGCCTCTACGCCGGCACCCTGCGCCCCGACACCCGCATCCGCCTCACCGGCCCCGGCCACCCCGCCGACCAGGACGCCGAGGAACGCGTCACCGGCCTCACCAGCCCCTTCGGCAAGCTCCAGCGACCCGTTCCGCACGCCGTCGCCGGCGACCTCGTCTGCGCCGCCAAGCTCACCACCGCCCGCGCCGGCGACACCGTCCAGGAGCCCGGCCACACCGCCGAACTCGACACCTGGACCCTGCCCGAACCCCTGCTGCCCGTCGCCGTCGAGGCGCACAGCAAGGCCGACGACGACAAGCTCTCCCAGGCCCTGTCCCGGCTCGCCGCCGAGGACCCCGCCCTACGCCTCGAACAGAACCCCGACACCCACCAGCTCGTCCTCTGGTGCACCGGCGAGGCCCACGCCGAAGCCGTCCTCGACCGGCTCCGCAACCGCCACGGCGTCCACGTCGACACCGTCGAGCACCGGGTCGCCCTGCGCGAGACCTTCGGCACCGCCGCCGCCGGCCACGGGCGCCTCGTCAAGCAGTCCGGCGGCCACGGCCAGTACGCCATCTGCGACCTTGAGGTCGAACCCCTCCCCGCCGGCTCCGGCTTCGAGTTCCAGGAACACGTCGTCGGCGGCTCCGTCCCCAAGCACTTCATCCCCTCCGTCGAGAAGGGCGTCCGCGCCCAACTCGCCAAGGGCGTCGCCACCGGCCACCCGCTGGTCGACATCCGCGTCACCCTCACCGACGGCAAGGCGCACTCCGTCGACTCCTCCGACTCCGCCTTCCAGACCGCCGCCGCCCTCGCCCTGCGCGACGCCGCCGAACACGCCGTCATCCGGCTGCTCGAACCCGTCGCCGCCGTCGGCGTCCTGCTGCCCGACGACTACCTCGGCGCCGTCCTCGGCGACCTCTCCGCCCGCCGCGGGCGCGTCCTCGGCACCGAGACCGGCGGCCCCGGCCTCACCCTGCTGCGCGCCGAGGTCCCCGAGCTCGAACTCGCCCGCTACCCCCTCGACCTGCGCTCCCTCACCCACGGCACCGCCGAGTTCAGCCGCGCCCACCTGCGCCACGAACCCATGCCCGCCGCCCTCGCCGACCGCTTCACCCGCCAGGACTGACGCCCTCCCCGGCCGCTCCACCCTCCGGAGGGCCGGCCGTTCACCGCCGCGGCAGCGCGCAGGCCGGCGTCCCGCCCGGCATCCGGTGCCGGTTGTGCGCCACCCACCGGTACACCACCGCCGCCACCGGCCGCACCGGCGCCGTCGCCAGCACCCCGCCCAGGTACGCCCACGCCCCGCCCGAACGCATCAGCAGCCGCGCCACCGCCTGCGCCCCGCCGTACACCCGGCCGCCCGGCGTCACCCACAGCACCTCGCGCTCCGCGCGCTCCCGGGTCACCTCACCGCGCCCCCCGGCCACCGCGTCCAGCTCCGCCAGGTCCGCGAACTGGAACGGCACCGCCTCCCAGCCCCCCGACGCCAGCGTCTGCCGCGGATAGCGCTCCGCCCAGGTCGCACACGTGGTGCAGAACCCGCAGTCCCCGTCGAACACCAGCACCGGATCCGTCAGCCCACCGCTCGTCATGCCGCCATCGTGCACCATCGCGCCCCGACGGCCGCACCGGGGCGCGTCGAACAGCCGGAACGTGGGCATCATGCCCCACAGGCCCACCGTGGCCCGTTCGTGACGGCACTTCAGACGATCATGCCCGCGCCGGTGCCCCGGCACGGTAACCTGCCGCAGGACGAAGGGGAGGAGGGGACCGCCACCGTGACCACACTCGACATGACCCCGGGTGCGCAGATACCCCGGACCGACGCCGGCCCGCAGACCGCCGGCACCCAGGCGATCTCCTCGGTGGCGTACCGCGACATCACGCTGGAGGACGGCGCCGCCAAACTCGCCGGGATCACCGCCAAGAAGGGCCGCTTCGCCCTCTTCGCGCCCAACTTCGGCGAGGCCTGGAGCAAGGCGCTCATCTCCCGCACCCTCGGTGGCGACCGCAAGCCGCTGGTCCCCTCCTTCGGCCTCGACACCCGTCAGATCGTCGAGCACTGCCTGGCCGCCGAGGAGATCCGCCGCACCCGCGACCGGCAGCTGTCCACCGTCTCCGTCGTCACCGGGCTGCTCTGCCTGCCCGGCACGCTGGTGTGGCTCGGCGCGTTCCAGCTGCGCGCCTGGCTGCGGCGCGACAACCCCAAGAACGCCACCGCGTACGGCGCCGTCGTGCTCGCCCTCGTCGTCGGCCTCGCCGCGCTGCTCGCCATCAAGCCCCCGGCCGGCGGCATCCTCGGCCTCTACCTGCGGATCGTGCTGCTCGCGCCGGTCATCGGCTGGTTCCTGGCCCGGCGCATCGTCGAGCGCACCGCCGCCGACCTGCGCGCCCGCTGGCTCTCGCTGGCCGAGGGCAACGCCGTCGCCGCCACCGTCCCGATGGCCGTCCCCCGCGACGACCTCGACAAGAAGGCCGCCGACCTGCGCGCCAAGCTCGGCCGGCTGGACTCCGAGCAGGAGACCAACGTCCAGCACTACGCCGGGGCCAAGGGCATCCTCGGCGCCGGCCGCCGCTGGGGCGAGTGGAAGCTCATCGACACCCTGCGCCCCGCCGAGGGCCAGATCGATTTCCGCCAGTTCCACCCCTGGGACCTCGTCCGCAAGATCTCCGGCCACCTCAAGTCGCTCGGCATCAGCGAGGTCGCCAACAGCGGCATGCCCGGCGTCCAGGTCAAGCAGTGGGTCGTCCTGGAGGTCGGCGAGAGCGCCGACGAGATCAGCCGCCCCGGCAACGCCGACATGGACGGCGACCACATGCGCGACTTCGCCGTCCAGGCCATCGCCGACAAGCAGACCTTCTCCGGCGGGCCCCGGCACTACCTCGCCACCCAGTTCATCACCCACGACGGGAAGCTCGTCCTGACCTTCACCGTCACCGTGGTGCTGCTCGCGAACACCCTCAACATCACCGTCGCCGGCTACGCCCTCGGCCCCATCGACGGCTTCTTCGGCGACAAGCCCAAGGACAAGGAGAAGTCCGTCGCCAAGACCTTCCGGTTCTGGGAGGAGCGCACGGTCAAGCTCCGGCTGATCGACAACGACGAGGTCGTCCGGCAGGCCGTCCGCGCCCCCTTCCACCGGATGCCCGGCCTGCTCTCCTGGCTCGGCGGCGGCCTCGGCCTGCCCGAGCCCTTCGGCTTCCGGCACACCTGGGCCGGAGCGCCCTGGGGCACCCGCACCATGGCGGACAACGCGCTCAACGCCTCCCACCCGGTGCTCGGTGCCGTGCACACCGCCACCCTGGAGTTCCTCGCCGAGCACGACCTCGACACCGAGCGCGCCTTCAAGGGCCGCGCGGCCGGCCTCAAGGCCGAGGCCCAGGGCAGCCGCCCGTTCAAGGTCGACCAGTACGACGCCTGACCGGACACGACGCAGGGCCCCCGGCGACCTGGTGGTCGCCGGGGGCCCTGCTCGCTGTACGGGTCAGTCCTGCGGCCAGGCGTCGGCCAGCATCTTCCGGGTGTCCGCCAGCAGCTGCGGCAGCACCTTGGTGTGGCCGACCACCGGCATGAAGTTGGTGTCCCCGCCCCAGCGCGGCACCACGTGCTGGTGCAGGTGGGCCGCGATGCCGGCCCCGGCGGCCGCGCCCTGGTTCATGCCGATGTTGAAGCCGTGCGCACCCGAGGCCGCGCGCAGCGCCGTCATCGCCTTCTTGGTGAACACCGCCAGCTCGGCCGTCTCCGCCCCGTCCAGCTCGGTGTAGTCCGCCGCGTGCCGGAACGGGACCACCATGAGGTGCCCGCCGTTGTACGGGTACAGGTTGAGCACCGCGTACACGGTGTTGCCGCGCGCGACGACCAGCCCGTTCTCGTCGCTCAGCGACGGGATCGAGCAGAACGGGCAGCCGTCGTCCGGAGCCGGGCCGGTGGGCTTGTTCTCGCCCTGGATGTAGGCCATCCGATGGGGGGTCCAGAGGCGGCGGAAGCCGTCCGGCTCCCCGACGCCCTGCTGCAGTTCCGGCTCAGTCGTCATGCTGATCAGCATATTCGCCCAACCGTGCTTGCAAAGCCGCGCGGGGCGGACTCCTGAAGGAGCCCGCCCCGCGCCCGCGCACACCCGACGGCGTCAGACCTGGATCCGGCGCTCCACCGCGTCCACGATCTCGGCGACGGCGTCGGCGACCGGCACGCCGTTCTTCTGCTCGCCGTTGCGGTAGCGGAAGGAGACCGCGCCCGCCTCGACGTCGTCGTTGCCGGCGATCAGCATGAACGGCACCTTGCTGCGCTGCGCGTTGCGGATCTTCTTCTGCATCCGGTCGTCCGAGGTGTCCACCTCGACCCGGATCCCGCGCTTCTTCAGCTCGGCCGCGACCTCCAGCAGGTACGGCACGTGCTCGTCGGTGATCGGGATGCCGGTCACGGTGACCGGGGCCAGCCACGGCGGCATGGCGCCGGCGTAGTGCTCCAGGAGCACCGCGAAGAACCGCTCGATGCTGCCGAACAGCGCCCGGTGGATCATGACCGGCCGCTGGCGCGAGCCGTCCGCCGCCGTGTACTCCAGGTCGAAGCGCTCGGGCAGGTTGAAGTCGAGCTGGATGGTCGACATCTGCCAGGTGCGGCCGATGGCGTCGCGCGCCTGCACCGAGATCTTCGGGCCGTAGAAGGCCGCGCCGCCCGGGTCCGGGACCAGCGGCAGCCCCTGCTTCTCGGCCACGCTCGCCAGAACGGCGGTGGCCTCCTCCCACGCGTCGTCGGTGCCGACGAACTTCTCCGGGTCCTTGGTGGACAGCTCCAGGTAGAAGTCGGTCAGACCGTAGTCGCGCAGCAGGTTGAGCACGAAGGTGAGGGTGGAGTCGAGCTCCTCCGCCATCTGCTCACGGGTGCAGTAGATGTGCGCGTCGTCCTGGGTGAAGCCGCGGGCGCGGGTCAGACCGTGCACCACGCCGGACTTCTCGTACCGGTACACCGTGCCGAACTCGAACAGGCGCAGCGGCAGCTCACGGTAGGAGCGGCCACGCGCGTCGAAAATCAGGTTGTGCATCGGGCAGTTCATCGGCTTGAGGTAGTAGTCCACGCCCTCGTCGAGCTGCATGGGCGGGTACATGCCGTCCGCGTACCAGTCGAGGTGGCCGCTCTTCTCGAAGAGCTTCCCCTTGGTGGCGTGCGGGGTGTAGACGAACTCGTAGCCCTCCTCCTCGTGCCGGCGGCGCGAGTAGTCCTCCATGGCGCGGCGGATGATGCCGCCCTTGGGGTGGAAGACGGCGAGGCCGGAGCCGATCTCCTCGGGGATGGAGAAGAGGTCGAGCTCGTTGCCGAGCTTGCGGTGGTCGCGCTTGGCGGCCTCCTCCAGGAACTCCAGGTGCGCCTTGAGCTCGTCCTTGCTCGGCCAGGCGGTCCCGTACAGGCGCTGGAGCATGGGGTTCTTCTCGCTGCCGCGCCAGTAGGCGGCGGCCGAGCGCATGATCTTGAACGCCGGGATCATCCGGGTCGACGGCAGGTGCGGGCCTCGGCAGAGGTCGCCCCAGCACAGCTCGCCGCTCTTGGCGTCCAGGTTGTCGTAGATGGTGAGCTCACCGGCGCCGACCTCGACGTCGGCGCCCTCGCCGGCGGTGGCGGCGGAGCCCTTGAGGCCGATCAGCTCCAGCTTGTACGGCTCGTGGGCCAGCTCCTCGCGGGCGGCCTCGTCGGTGACCACCCGGCGGGCGAACTTCTGCCCGCGCTTGATGATCTCCTGCATCTTCTTCTCGATGGCCTTGAGGTCATCGGGGTGGAACGGCGTCGCGACGTCGAAGTCGTAGTAGAAGCCGTCCTTGACCGGCGGGCCGATGCCGAGCTTGGCCTCCGGGAAGAGCTGCTGCACGGCCTGGGCCATGACGTGCGCGGTGGAGTGGCGCAGGATGTCGAGGCCGTCCGGGCTGGAGATCGCGACCGGCTCGACCTCGTCGCCGTCCTGGAGGGCGTGGGCGAGGTCCTTGAGCTGACCGCCGACGCGGGCGGCGATGATCGAGCGGTCGTCGGCGAAGAGCTCGGCGGCCGTAGTGCCCGTGGTCACCACGCGCTCTTCCCGATCGGGTTCGCGGTTGATGATTACCCGGACGTCCGTCACCGGTCTCTCCTGACGTGCTGGATTCAGAGGACGCAGCACAGCGCTGCGCCTGACGATGGTACCGAGAGCGGTGACCCCACCGTCACCTCCGTACCCTTCCTACCCGCCCCGCCCCTCCCCCAGCGTCTTGAGCAGCCGCTCCCGCTCGACGTCCTCCAACCCGCACGGTTCCGGGCCGGTGGGCCGGGTCAGCCGCCGGAAGCCGCCGCGCCGCTCCAGGCGGCCGCTGATCCGCACCGGGGTGCCGGCCAGGTGGGCCTCGGCGGCGAGCCGGTAGGCGGGGTCGGCGAGGCGGATCTTGACCTCGTCGACCTCGGCGCCGCCGAGCACCCGCAGGCGTACGCTGCCGGGCCCCGCGGGGTCGGCGCGCTTGAGGCGGACGACGAGGCCGACGACGGTGACGGCGACGGCGGGCTCGATGCGTTCGAGGAGTTCGGCGGCCTCGTCGAGGGCGGGCAGGTCGCCGGGCGAGAACTCGACGGCGATCCGGCGGTCGCCGAAGCCGCCGGGGGTGCCGGCGGCGGCGGACCAGGCGACGGTGAACCGGCCGGCGGTGGCGCCGCGCACCAGGTCCTGGACGGATTCGACCAGCTCGCGGCTGACGCCGGACTGGACGGCGTTCTCGAAGGCCTCGCCGCCGCCGCTGACCCGCCGGTAGTCGACGGCGTCGCGCAGCGCCTCCAGGGCGCGGACCAGGGTGGTGACGGCGGCCCGGCCCTCGGGGGCGGGGGTGTAGGCGGTCAGGCCGGGGCCGGCGGCGACGACCAGGACGCGGTCGAGGAAGTCGCCGGCCCAGGCGTCCAGGCGGGCACCGAAGTAGGCGGCGCGGGTGCGGCCGGCCTTGGCGCCGGCGGCGAGCATGGCGCGGGCGGCGCGCCGCAGCCGTTCGGTGTCGTCCCAGGGCGCCGCGCCGGGGACGGCGGCGGGGGGTGCGGCGAGGTCGCGGTGCCACTGGAGCTCGTCGCCGGGGACGGCCAGGGCGAGCAGGATGGCGCGGGCGGAGGGGCTGGCGGAGCGGGAGAGCGCGGTGACGGCGTCGGTGAGCAGGTCGACCGCGTCGTCGAAGCCGTCACCGGCGGGGACGAGCAGGCTGACGCCGGGGTCGGTGCCCTCGGGCGGTGTCCAGCGGCCGTAGCGGGCGGTGGGTCCGCCGCGCCGCACCCAGCCGTGCCGGGCGAGCAGGGTGGCGAGCACCGCGGGGTCGACGGCGGACGGATCGGGCAGCGGCGCGGTCTGCGGCGGTCCGCCGGCCTTGGCGCGCATCGGCCCGTGGGGCAGTGTCATGGGGCGGCTCCTCCCGGCCGGGGCCGGGCCGTCACGGGCTGCCGCCCGCTCCGACCCGGGCCATGATGGCGCACAGGGCGCGGTCGTCGAAGACCTTCGCGGTGGGGACGCGGACGTTGGTGCGGCGCTGCCCGGTGACGGGGTGGCCGGCCAGGTTGACCCAGTAGCAGCAGTGCCGCAGTTCGAGGGCGTCGGGGCGGGCGGCGAGCCAGCGGTCGACGCGGCGGGGCAGCAGCATGACGACGAGGATCCGGGGCACGGCGACCCGGGGCCGGGCGAGCTTGCGCAGGTGGTCGTTGTCCAGGGTGAAGGAGAAGAACGCGCCGCGCGGGTCGGGGGCGATCTGCTGGGTGGCCTTCAGCTGGATCTTGACGGTGACCTCGTCGTCGACCTCGTGGCTGCGCGAGCCGTGGCTGACCTGCCAGTCGATGCCGTTGTCGGGGAACGGCTGGGAGAGCGAGCAACCGGCCGCGGCGGCGACCGCGTGCAGATAGCCGACTTGCAGGGTCTCCATGCAGGCGGTCACCGCCAGGTCGCCCCGCAGGACGGCCGCCGTCTCCTCGGGCTGCGGCTGCGTCAGCGCCATGACCGTCCGTCCTCCCCCGTCCCCCCGGGCCCGTCCGGATTCGAACAGGGCACCTGTGGGCAGGGTGCCCGGCCGGTGCCGCGCCAAACGGTTGAGGGTGCGTCAGGGGCGGGTATCACCGGAGCGGGATCGCGCCGTTCTCCGAGGGGCAGTCATGCAGCAGCACTGGTTCACCGGCCCGCTCGCCTCCTTCGACACCGAGACCACCGGCGTGGACGTCGAGAGCGACCGCGTCGTCTCGGCCGCCCTGGTCGTCCAGTCCGCCCCGGGCGCCGCCCCGGTGGCCACCGGCTGGCTCGCCGATCCCGGCGTCCCGATACCCGACGGCGCCCGCGCGGTGCACGGGATCAGCGACGAGACGGTGCGGGCGCACGGGCGGCCGGCGCCGGTGGTGGTGGCGGAGGTGGCCGCCGCGCTGGCCGAGCAGGCGCGGGCCGGGCGGCCGGTGGTGGTGATGAACGCGCCGTACGACCTGACGCTGCTGGACCGGGAGTTGCGCCGGCACCGGGGGGTGTCGCTGGCCGAGACGATCGCTCCGGCGGCCCTGCTGGTGCTGGATCCGCGGGTGTTGGACAAGTACGTGGACCGCTACCGCCGGGGCCGCCGGACCCTGACCGACCTGTGCGCGCACTACGGGGTGGAGCTGACCGGTGCGCACGACGCGGCGGCGGACGCGACGGCGGCGCTGGAGGTGGTGCGGACGATCGGCGCGCGCTACCCGGGGGCGCTGGGCGGGCTGACGGCGGCGGAGCTGCACCTGCGGCAGGCGGTCTGGCACGCGGCGCAGGCCCGGGGGCTGCAGGCGTGGTTCGACCGGTCGGGGGCGGACGAGCGGGTGGACCTGTCCTGGCCGCTGCGGCCGGCCCGGTGCGGGTGCGGCCGGCGGCTGTCGCCGGAGCACGAGTGCGAGGTGGCGGCGTAGCACCCGGGGCCGGGAACGCCGCAGGCCCCGACCGGTCTTCCGATCAGGGCCTGCATGCTGTCCGGTGGGCGATACTGGGATCGAACCAGTGACCCCTTCGGTGTGAACGAAGTGCTCTCCCGCTGAGCTAATCGCCCGGGCAACGAGAAGAACTGTAGCACCATTCGGGGGGTGCCGTACAACTCGTTCGGGGAGTGCGTCCGACGCCTCCGCAGAACTCCTGCGTCACGCGGAAGGTGACTGCGCCTCAGCACATTCCCGGCACCGTTCGCCGGATTGCGGAAATACATGTGAGGCCCAGCCGATAATCGACTGGGCCTCACATATCACAATGCATTCCGGTGGGCGATACTGGGATCGAACCAGTGACCCCTTCGGTGTGAACGAAGTGCTCTCCCGCTGAGCTAATCGCCCGGGTGCAGGGAAAACATTACCGCATCCCGGGGGGTGGTCCGAACACGCCGCCCCGCCCCGGCGGCCCCGCCCGGACCCCCGGCGGGCGGCGGGCGGAGACGGACGGACCGGCTCAGTCCTCGTGGATCTTCCAGGGCATGACCAGCCCGTACTTCCACAGGTACCAGCCGCCGAGCGCGGCGATCAGCGTCAGGCCGATCGCGGTGAGCGTGAGGTTGCGGCGCCGGACCTTCGGGTCCAGGGCCTTCTGCGCGGCCTCGGCCACCTTGCGGCGGGTCCAGCGCAGCGCCAGCTGGGCCCAGACGAACTCGGTCGCCCAGATGCCCATGCCGAGGAAGATGACCACCCAGCCGGGGCCGGGCAGCGGGAGCATGATCACTCCGAGCACCACCACGGCGAGGCCGACCAGGAAGACGGCCACCTGCCAGCTCAGGTGCAGCGGGCGGGAGCGGCGGATGAACCGCGGGGCGCGTGAGCCCAGCGGCTTGTCACCCTCCGTACCCCCCTCGCCGCCGGGCGTCGCTCCCCCGCCGCCCGCCCCCGTCGCCCCCGTGTCGTCCGGCACGATCGCGTCCCCCGTTCCGGTGTTCCCGCCCGCGTCGCCGCGTGCCTCGTCGCTTCGCACAGTCATGCCAGGAAACTAACCGAGAAGGGGCCCGGTAATCGCCGGCCGGGCACTCTGTGGCGATTCCGCAATGCGCCGTAAGGGGTACGACTCGCGCCCGAATCGGGACAGAGGGGTTTACATCGGTCGTGGAGGTGGGATGGTCCGTTCGCCGACGTGCGATTCCCCGAGCGCACACTGAGCGAAAGGCCATGGCGCTTATGAACACCACGGTCAGCTGCGAGCTGCACCTGCGCCTCATCGTGTCCAGCGAGTCCTCACTGCCCGTCCCCGCGGGCCTTCGCTACGACACCGCCGACCCCTATGCCGTGCACGCCACCTTCCACACCGGTGCCGACGAGACCGTGGAGTGGGTGTTCGCCCGAGATCTCCTTGCGGAGGGGCTGCACCGACCCACCGGTACGGGCGACGTCCGGGTGTGGCCGTCGCGCAGCCACGGGCAAGGGGTGGTCTGCATCGCCCTGAGCTCTCCGGAAGGAGAAGCCCTGCTGGAGGCCCCGGCCCGGGCGCTTGAGTCGTTCCTCAAGCGGACGGACGCCGCCGTGCCGCCCGGCACCGAACACCGTCACTTCGACCTCGACCGGGAGCTGTCCCACATCCTCGCCGAAAGCTGACCCCGACCGGAGGCGGTCACACCCCGCTGTCGGCGGGGTCGTAGCCCCTGCCGTCAACCGCAGCCGTCCTACTCGGGGGCACGGCAGCAGACTCAGCCGCGCACGACGCGGTCTCGGGGCCGGTGACGAAACGGTTCTCTCCCACTCGGAGCGGGCCCGCGGCACCGAAGGCGCCCGGCATCGGAGCCGGTCATCCCGTGGATGGCCGGCCTCGCTGCCGGGCGCGGCCGTTTTCCCGCCCTCCCGCCGGCCCGTCGCCACCGCTCCCCGGCGCTCCCCGGCGCTCCCGCCCGGCCGGGCGGCTGCCCGGACGCCTGGCCGGGCGGACACCCGCCGGGCACGGACCCCACGGAAAACCCCGTACAGACTGACGGAATCCGTACGCATCTTCGACGCAAGCCGCCGCCGCTCGTCGCACCGCCCCGGTAAGGTCTGGGAATGACCCGTAGTCGCGGGGTGCCCACGGCCCCCTCCGCACGAGGAGCCTCCACGTGCTGATCACCCATGACACCGAGTGCGCGCTGAGCATCCTCGTCGAGCTGCTCAACACGGCCCCCGAGGTGTGCGGCACCGAGCTGATGCCCGACGTGGCCGCCCTCGACGCCTTCGTGGTCCGGCAGGAGATCAGCGAGATCGACTCGCTGACCGAGGACGACCTGCGCCAGGTGCACCGGCTGCGCACCCGGCTGCGCGAGGTCTACGGCACGGAGTCCACCGAGGAGGCCGCCGAGCTGGTCAACGCCCTGGTCGCGGCCGCCGGCACCACGCCCCGGCTGACCAACCACGACCACCACGGCTGGCACATCCACTACTTCGCGCCGCACGCCGCCCTCGGCGACCACCTGGCCGCCGAACTCGGCATGGCGCTGGCGTTCATCCTCACCGCGGGCGAGCGCGAACGGCTGCGCCGCTGCGAGGCGCCGGACTGCGCACGGGTCTTCGTGGACCTCTCGCGCAACCGCTCGCGCCGCTACTGCGACAGCCGGACCTGCGGGAACCGGCTGCACGTGGCCGCCTACCGGGCCCGCCAGCGCTCGGCGGACACCGTCAGCCCGGCCTGAACCGGCCACGGGGCCGCGGCGCTCAGATGCCGCGGCGGCGCAGGATCTCCTCGATGTCGGCGAACTCGTCGAGGCCGTCGCCGCCCTTGCCCTTCTTCTCGGCGCGCCCGGCCTTCTCCGCACGGGCGGCCTTCTCCGCGTGCCCGGGCGCCGCGGCGGCGGCCGGGGCGCCGGTGGCGGGGGCCACGGCCGGACGGGCCGGGGCGGGCCCGGCGGCCGGCGTCGCGGCCTCACGGCCCTCGGTCACGGCGCCGCGCCGCCCCACCCAGCGGGTGGTGACGAGCAGCCCCACGGAGACCGCCAGCAGCACGATGCCGGTCCACACCCGGGGGTCGAAGACCAGCTTGACCGCCCAGTCGGCGATCTCGTCGCCGATCGTGCGGGCCACCGGGAACAGGCCGGTCAGATAGAGACCGGCGGGCAGCAGCGCGACGGCGAACCAGCGGGTCGCGGACAGGAAGCGCCGGCGGTAGGCCCGCAGGCCCGCCACGGCCACGCCCGCCGCCGTCAGGGCGAAGGCCGCCGCCGCCGTCAGCACGGCCGCCTCCCGAACGCCGTCACTCCGGCCGTCGGACTGGTCATCTCGTCGGACCTCCCATCGCTCCGGTCTGGTGGACTGCGCGGACCCGGCCGCCGGAACGGCACAGGCCCCACTGGTGGAACACTGGGGGCATGATCGAAGGTTCCCTCCCCCGTCTTGAGTTCTGGTGCGAGCTCCAGTGCCCGGACTGCCGCACCGCCCTCGCCGACGTCCGCGCGCTGCGCGCCCGCTACGGCGACGCGCTGCCGGTCGAGCTGCGGCACTTCCCGCTGGAGAAGCACAAGTACGCCTACCCCGCCGCCGAGGCGGCCGAGGAGGCCTTCGCCCAGGGGCTCGGCTGGCCGTTCGTCGAGGCGCTGCTGGAGCGGGTGGCGGACCTGGAGGCGCGCGGCACCGAGGTCCTGCTGGAGGTGGCCCGGGAGGTCGGGGTGGACGCCGAGGAGGTGGACACCGCGCTGGTGGACGGACGGCACATGCTGACCGTGGACGCCGACCAGGCCGAGGGCCGGGCGATCGGCGTGAGCGGCACGCCGACGTACGTGGTCGCCGGGCAGCGTCTGGACGGCGGGCAGAGCCAGGACGGCCTGCTGGAGCGCGTCATCGCCGCCGTGGAGGCCGGCAAGGCCTCCTGACCCCACGCGTCACTGCTCACCCTCCGCCACCCGCGTCCCGCCGCTCACAGCAGCGGTTTGCCGTAGACCCGGTTGGTGACCCGGTAGCCGAGCGACTCGTAGAGGCGGAGCGCGACCTCGTTGCCGCTGAAGACGTTCAGCCCGAGGTCACGGACGCCCGCCGACAGGCACTCGCGCTCGGCCAGGCGCATCAGCGTCCGGCCGTGGCCGCGGCCCCGGTGGGCGTCCGCCACCTCGACCACCATGACCCACGCCAGCGGGGCGCCCTCGGGCAGCTCGCGCAGCCGCAGCGCCAGCCAGAGCGAGCCCAGCGGCTCCTCCCCCGCCCCGTACAGCCGGCGCAGCGCGACCCCCGGGGTGTCCGCGCCCTGCGGCAGGAGTCTCGCGTGGTCGGCGTCGGACTTGGCGCGGGCCTCGTCCTCGCCGAGGCCGGAGGCGCGCAGGTCGTGCAGGTAGCCGGCCTTGGCCTCGGCCAGCCAGGCGGGGAACTCGTCGGCGCCGAGCGGGCGCGCGGCGGTGCCCGGCGGCAGGGCGGGGGCCGTTTCCAGCCGTTTGACCATGTTCCGCATCCGCTCGGTGTAGCCGAGGGTGACCGCGAGGGAGCGGGCGACCTGCGCGCCCTCGGGGATGTCGGCGTCCACCCGGGTGCAGCCCCAGCCGCGCAGCACCTCCTCGGCGGCCAGCGCACCGATCGTCCCGCGCCCCCGGCCGCGCCCGCTGCGAACCTCCAACTCCGCTATCTCGCCCCAGAGTTGGTCGCCACGCGGGACGGCGGTGGTGCGCAGGCCGCCGACCGGGCGGCCGTTGACGCAGATCTGCCAGCGCCGGGTGCGGCCGCCGGCGGGGGTGGGGGTCTCCGGGCTCTCGGGGCGCAGCGTGGTGGTCATGTCGGGGTCCCTTCCCCGCTGCCCGGGTCTTCTACCGGTCGGAGCCGCTCCGGGACTCCGCCGTTCCGCCGGAGGGGTTCTCCGGCGGGGACGGCGGGCGGGGTGCTCAGGGGTCGAGGTCGTCGCCGCTGCGCTGGGCGAAGAGGGCCATCGCCTTGGCGGTGACCGGGCCGGGGCCGGGCAGTTCGCGGTCGTCGACGCGGGTGACGGCCTGGACGTCGCGCAGGGAGGAGGTCAGGAAGATCTCCTCGGCCTCCTGGAGGGCGTCGAGCGGGAGGTCGGCCTCCTCGGCGCCGCACCACTCGACGACGAGCTGCCGGGTGATGCCGGCCAGGCAGCCGGAGGCGAGCGGCGGGGTGAGCAGGCGGCCGCCGAGGACGACGAAGACGTTGGAGCCGGTGCCCTCGCAGAGCCGGCCGGCGGTGTTGGCGAGCAGGGCCTCGGAGGCGCCGGCGCGGTGGGCGGCGGCGAGGGCGACGACGTTCTCGGCGTAGGAGGTGGTCTTGAGGCCGGCGACGGCGCTGTGCTCGTTGCGGCGCCAGGGGACGACCGTGACGGCGGTGGTGTCGGGGCGGCGGGTGGCGGTGCCGAGGGAGGCGACCAGGGTGGGGCCGCCGTCGCCGCGCTCGGAGCCGAGCGGCGCGGTGCCGCCGGTGCAGGTGATGCGCAGGCGGCCGAGCGGCATCGGGTTGGCGGCGAGGACGGCGGCGCAGGCCTCGCGGACCAGGTCGTGGTCGGGGTCGGGCAGGCCGAGGCCGCGGGCGGAGCGGGTGAGGCGCTCCAGGTGGCGGGTGACGGCGAAGGCCCGGCCGTCGACGGCCTTCATGGTCTCGAAGACGCCGTCGCCGGTGGTGAGTCCGTGGTCGAGGACGGACAGGGCCGGGTCGGCGGAGTCGACGAGGGTGCCGTTGACCCAGCTGGTGGTGGGGTGCTGCATCGCGGGGTGCTCCTCGCGGGACGGGCGCGGGCCGGCCGGCTGCGGGTGGCGGCGGGTCCGGTCCGTGTCGGGTCGGGTTCGATCCGGGGCGGGTTCAGTCGGTGTGGGGCGGGGTGTCGGTGCCCGACGCTATCGCGACCAGGCGGGCGGCCTTCAGCTCGGTTTCCGCCCATTCGCGGTCGGGGTCGGAGCCCCAGGTGATCCCGGCTCCGGTCCCGAAGCGCAGCTCGGGCGCCCGGGGGTCGGTCCGGTCGATCCAGAAGGTGCGGATGCCGACCGCGAGTTCGCCCTCGCCGCGGTCGGCGTCGACCCAGCCGACGGCGCCGCAGTAGGGGCCGCGCGGGGCGGTCTCCAGGGATTCGATGATCCGCAGGGCGCTGGACTTGGGGGCGCCGGTGACGGAGCCGGGCGGGAAGGTGGCGGCGAGCAGTTCGGGCCAGCCGGCGTCGGGGCGCAGGGTGCCCTCGACGGTGGAGACCAGGTGGACCAGGCCGGGGTGCTTCTCGACCGCGCACAGGTCGGGCACGGTGACGGTGCCGGTGGCGCAGACCCGGCCGAGGTCGTTGCGGACCAGGTCGACGATCATCACGTTCTCGGCGTGGTCCTTGTCGAGCAGGTCGTGCTCGGTGCGCCCGGTGCCCTTGATCGGGCCGGAGGAGACGGTGCGGCCGGTGCGGCGCAGGTAGAGCTCGGGGGAGGCGGTGGCGATCTCCACGCCGTGGCCGGGCAGCCGGATCGTTCCCGCGTAGGGGGCCGGGTTGCCGTGGGCGAGCAGTCCGGTGAGGGCGTCGACGTCGGTGCGGGCGGGGTCGGGCAACGGTGCGCGGAGCACCCGGCAGAGGTTGGCCTGGTAGACCTCGCCGGCCGCGATGTGCTCGCGGACGCGGCGCACGCCCGCGACGTAGGCGGCGCGGTCGAGCGAGCTGCGCCAGTCCCCGGCGGCCGGGCCGAGCCAGCCGGCGCCGGAGGGCGGGGCGGGGGCCGGGCGGACGTCGTCGAAGCGGGCGCAGGTGAGCCGGCCCTCGAAGTCGTAGGCGACGGCCCACCAGCCGGTGGAGTCCAGGGCGGCGGGGTCGGAGGTGACGTCGCGCAGCCCGGTGGCGAGGCGGCCGCCGAAGCGGGCGAGGGGGTGCTGGGGGTCGGGGTGGCCGGACACGGTTCTCCTGCGCGGGGCTCTGCTCGGGTGGCGGTGCCTGAAGTGTAGGTCGGGGGGCGTGAGCAGATCCGGGGGTCGCGCGGGCGTACGCCGGGTGACCTGCGGGTGTCACTCAGGGTGCCGGTCCGCCCGCGCCAGGGCCGTCCGGGCCGGTCGGCGCCGGGGCGCGCGGAGGGTGTCCGGCGCCGACCGGCCAGGCATGCTGCGGGAACGGATTTTTAGCTGGCCCGGGAATCCGCTAGAGTTCAACACGTCGCCAGGGAGCGCAGCCGGGAAAACCGGTGAAGATCCCGGGGAGACAGGCGGACGTGGCTCAGTTGGTAGAGCATCACCTTGCCAAGGTGAGGGTCGCGAGTTCGAATCTCGTCGTCCGCTCGGAGAAGGACAGTGTAAGATCGTCCTTCGAGTGTTGCCTGGTGGAGTGGCCGAGAGGCGAGGCAACGGCCTGCAAAGCCGTCTACACGGGTTCAAATCCCGTCTCCACCTCCAAGAGGCTCGCCCGGCTCTGCCGGGTGGCCTCCCCGCGCGATTAGCTCAGCGGGAGAGCACTACCTTGACACGGTAGGGGTCACTGGTTCAATCCCAGTATCGCGCACCATGCCCGGCCCTGCCGGACACCTTCCCAGGCGCGATTAGCTCAGCGGGAGAGCACCACCTTGACACGGTGGGGGTCACTGGTTCAATCCCAGTATCGCGCACGTCGGACCTTCCGGATCCTCGGATCCTGGGGTTCGCTGCGGTAGCACCGCACCAGCGCGATTAGCTCAGCGGGAGAGCACTACCTTGACACGGTAGGGGTCACTGGTTCAATCCCAGTATCGCGCACGTCGGGTCCTCCGGGGCCTGCTGCACAACCGCCTGACCAGGCGCGATTAGCTCAGCGGGAGAGCACTACCTTGACACGGTAGGGGTCACTGGTTCAATCCCAGTATCGCGCACAGTGACGGCCGGGGCCGCGACTCACCACGAGTCGCGGCCCCGGCCGTTTCGGCATGCTCCGGGATTCGGGAGGGGCCGGCGGCCCGCAGGGAACGCAGAAGAGCCGCGTACGGTCGCCCTCACCGACGTCCGTACGCGGCGTCTCCGCCTGCCGGGGCGCTCTGCGCGCCGCTCTCGCCCGTCCGCGGTCATCGCGGGCGCGGCCTCCCCGGCGGCACTGGTTCCCCGTCCCCAGGGGATCAGTGCCCGCTCCGTGGGCACCCTCGGTGCCCGGCCGGTCAGTGGCCGATCAACTCGGCCACCGCCTGCGCCTGGTTGGCCATCTGCTCCCACCCGCCGAACAGGACCGCCAGCAGCACCGCGCAGGGCAGTGCCATGGCCACCGCCACCGCGGGGTGCCGGGTGGGCTCGGTGGCCCCGGGCTGGGTGAAGGCCGGCCGACGTCGCCGGGAGGTCGATCCCGTGGGCTGCGGTGCCATGCCCTTGACTCCTGTTTCGTGAGCTCGGCCGGTGGATGGACGGTGGTGCACGTGGACGCGGTGGACGGCTTACCTCGGGGGACGAGCTCCCCGTCCACCGCTGAGAACAACGGTATGGCGGGAGGGGGTTGGCGGGCGTCATGCCGTCGTACTGTTCTCCTGGCCTCCAGGAGGATGATGATCAGACCTGGGGCCTACTACCGCAGGGGGAGACGCCCGCACCACGGTCCCAGGGGAACCCTGAGGGGGAACCCCGAGAAACGGTTCGGCAGCCCACCACCCGATGGCCGGTCCAAGATCCGACAATCGGACGGTGGCTTGAGGTGTTGCGTATCAGCACACCGCAGCGGGCAGTCCGTAAGCTGTGCCCGACAGGAACTGACGACGCCCCATCCGACGGGGCCTCACCCACAGTCTGACGGGGAAACGAGAATGGCGATGATGCGGCTGCGGCGTGAGGACCCCCGCATCGTCGGGCCGTACCGCCTGCACCGTCGGCTGGGAGCCGGCGGCATGGGCGTGGTCTACCTGGGGTCGGACCGCCGGGGGCAGCGCGTCGCGCTCAAGCTGATCCGCTCCGAGCTGGCCGAGGACGTCGAGTTCCGCACCCGCTTCGCCCGCGAGATCGCCGCCGCCTCCCGGATCCGCGGCGGCTGCACCGCCCGCGTCATGGGCTCCGACATCGAGGCCGACCGGCCCTGGCTGGCCACCGCGTACGTCCCCGGGCCCTCGCTGTACAAGCGGGTCGGCGACGAGGGGGCGCTCGGCTGGCCCGAGGTCGCCCGGATCGGGGCCGCGCTCGCCGACGGACTGGTCAAGGTCCACGAGGCCGGCGTCGTCCACCGCGACCTCAAGCCGTCCAACATCCTGCTCTCCCCGCGCGGGCCGCGCATCATCGACTTCGGCATCGCCTGGTCGCGCGGCGCCAGCACGCTCACCCACGTCGGCACCGCCGTCGGCTCGCCCGGCTTCCTCGCCCCCGAGCAGGTCCGGGGGGCGGCCGTCACGCCCGCGACCGACGTCTTCGCCTTCGGCGCGACCCTCGCGTACGCGCTCACCGGGGACAGCCCGTTCGGCTCCGGGGCCTCCTCCGAGGTCATGCTCTACCGCGTCGTCCACGAGGAGCCCGACCTCTCGGCGGTGCCGCCGCAGCTGGCGCCGCTGATCCGGGCCTGCCTGGCCAAGGAGCCCGCCGAGCGGCCCGGCGCGGCCGCACTGCACGAGCGGCTCAGCGAACTGGCAGCGCGCGGCGGGGCGGGCCAGGGCTCCGGCGGACCGTTCGGCCGCGGGCGCGGCACCGCACGCGGCCAGGCCGGGGCCGCCGGGGTGGCGGCCGCGGACCGGGGCGGGGTGGCGGGGCGCCCGGGACAGCCCGCGTACCAGGGGCAGCCCCCGGGGCGTCCGGGACCGCAGGGACATCCGGCGCGTCCGGCCGGGCCGGTGCCGCCGCGCTCGCGATCCGCTCGAACGGCACCTGGTTTTTGGCCAGCGTTTCCCGGCTGGTGTATCCGTTCGCCGTCAGGTACAGGCATACTGGCCAGCAC